>CAZFOO010000012.1:0-58584 GCA_964520585.1 uncultured Bacteroidales bacterium | reverse complement strand
GGATATCATCCGCCCCATCATTAAATTTTATGTTGACCGTACGCCAAGGTCCCTTCTGGAGGAGAAAAACTATTCACTGGTATGGCACTACCGTCATGCCGATCCAGACCTTGGAGAGATACGTTCGTGGGAGCTGAAGGATGAATTACGGGAACTGGTACCCAACCTGAATCTGGAGATTATGGACGGCGACAAGGTGATCGAAGTGAAAAATTCCGGCATCAATAAAGGAAGAGCTGCCGGACAGCAACTAAGCAAGGGAGAGTATGACTTTATAATGGCGCTGGGGGATGACTGGACGGACGAATATACTTTTGGAGCAATGCCTGAAGATGCTCTCACCATAAAGGTAGGAACAAAGTCCACTCAGGCAAAATATTACACAGACTCGGTCGGCAGTGTACGCAGCCTGCTGAAAGATATGGCAGGAAGAACTTCGTAAATATAGCCTATGAACGCGTATGTTAAGCAATTAATAGCTGGTGGTGAAGGTCAGCATCTGGACTTCAAATTCGAGATATCCGATTCCAGAAAGATTGCCCGTACCCTTTCAGCTTTTGCCAACACAGAGGGAGGTACCCTCCTTGTAGGGGTAAAGGACAACGGGAAAATAGCAGGCATCAGATCAGATGAGGAATACTATATGCTTGAAGCGGCAGCCCAGCTATACTGCAAGCCCGAAGTGGATTTCACTGTGAGGGAATGGCAGATTGACGGTAAGACCATTCTTGAAGCAAAGATCCCCGGCAGCGACACCCCGCCCCATTTCGCACGGTCCGAAGAGGGAAAATGGCTTGCTTACATACGGGTGAACGATGAGAACATGCTAGCCAACAAGATCCTGATCAGGGTCTGGAAACGACATGGGCGCCCCACAGGAACACTGATAAGGTATTCTGAAAAAGAGAGAATACTCTTCGACTATCTAAAGAAAAATGACACCATAACATTATCAATGTTCCAGCGCCTGGCACGGCTGAACCTGCCCAGGGCTTCAACCATTCTAGTCAACCTGATTGTGCTCGACCTGATAGCCGTCACCTTCAGGGACAAAAAGATAGTATATACCCTGGGCAGCAAGGATAATAAGGAACTGCAAAGATGATGCCGACCAGCATATCTGATAAGAAACCGCAATCCTTAGACAATCGTACCGATCTGATAGAGAAACCGCAATCCTTAGACAATCTTACTGTCACGGTAAAATCACCATCCGGACAACCTGGCTTTTACGTTTCCCGGTGGTCAGCCTGCACAGGTAGACGCCGGGAGAAAGTAAGCTGCCGTCAAACCCGATCCTGTGCCTGCCCTCTTCAAGAAACCCGTCCACCGGCGTGGCCGCCACCTTACCCTGCATGCAGATTATATCCAGTCTGACCCTGGAATGGCCTTTAAGCCAGAAGGTGATAAACGAATTTGAATAAGAGGGATTGGGGGTGACCTTCAACAGGAAATCCCCGGTTCCATCTGACAATTCCGGAACAAAAGACAACCCTCCGGAAAAAGCCAGTCCCCCCTCTCCCATACTGACATTAGCCGAACCACTGTTGCTTACAGAAAGGCGGTTGAGGTGGACCATAAAAACATCATCCCACTGTTCATCAATAATCAGCTCAAAGCCGACCAGGGTCCGTGCCGAAAGATCCTCACCCGGACCCTTGAAGGCGAAAGCAGCTTCAAAAACATGCTCATCAGTCCGGGCAAAAGAAATAAGCTCTTCCTGATCATGATCTTCTGCAAAAGCAGGGATAATATCCCCGGTTTCCCACATGCCTGAAGGTATTCCCTGAAATCCGATGCTAAAGGAAACTCCCCTCAGCGGCACCCCGGGTTCACTCTCAATCTCGATTCTCCTCAGTCTACCCCCTTCAAGCGGGTCGACAACCAGGGAAGCCAGTGGCACAGTACTGTCTTTGATAACAGATCCGGGACTTTCACCGAAATTCATTCCCACAGCCAGCAGGTCGCGGTGATCTACGATGCCGTCACCATTGGTATCGGCAAACGTAGCCCCGGCGGGTATCCACTGTTCAGTGTTGCGGGATTCAAAGCCGGCATCCCCCGCTCCTGCCGGCGGTCCCCCGCTTAACCAGTAAACCCCCAGGGGGAGAACATCATCAGCATTTACCAGTCCGTCATTATTCGCATCACCCGGAAAAACAGTCACCATTTGAGGATTGGGATTAACACCGCTGATAAGTATATCATCAATGCGGCTAGTACCCGTCGGACCGGTAACAGCGCCACTGACACTGGCATCAGATGTTATTACCCACCTCAGAAGCACCTTCTCCCTGTCCCCCACCTCATCCGGTAAAGGCAGCCGGTCAAGCACTCCGCTGCTCCAGTTACTTTCAACCATTATCTCTCCTCCTGCCACAGCATGCCACTGAAAACCGTCAAAACTGTATTCCAGCATGAAATCACGAGGACCAGTACCCGATCCATATTGCTTCGAAGATATTTCGACCGATGTGAACCCGCTGGTAGAAATCTCCACCCACCAGTAACAAAGTCCCCCATCTGTATTAGACCAGTTATTGGAATTTGCCGCCATCCCCCTGTAACCCGAAAGGAAGCCTGTGATCCCGGCACCGGCGATTTGTAATACGGATTCCCTGTTAGTGGCTATGGCGAGAGAGGGAAGCAGGGACTCGCTGTCAAAATCCCACTCAGCCAGGGCATATCTGAAAGGCGGGCGTGGATTAATACTGAGCCGGGCGAGCGTACCATCAGGAGAGGTGACTGTGCCATCAGGACCACCATATATAAAATCGCCCCCATCCAGGGATGCCCTTACTGCAATAAACCATTCTCCTGCAGGCAGAGCCAGGGCCGTCTCTGCAGAATAAAACAGGCTGTCCCCTTCACCAACCCCTTCAAAATCCATTGCACCCCATTCAAAATCCTGCCAGTCCCCCGACACATCACAAGATATCACACCAATATCGCAGACTACCCTCTGCGGATCATTTACCTCCGGGGCAACTATTGCAGCATCAACCATGAAAGATTCACCTTCATCAACAGTTACCATAGCGGGAATGAGCAGATCGATACCGGAAATCGTGTATTCAATATCCAGAATGACCGGGCCGGGAACATCAGCATCCACAGTTTCTCCTGAAGAATCAACTATCAGAAAGTCCGAAAAATTGACCCCTGTAGATCCACCTGGAGCATTACCTTTCACCATAAAAGACACCACCATGAATATCCCCCCTTCACCATTCTCAGAAGGAGAGGTTCTGGAGACCGATATTCCAGTCCTCCCGTTACCAAGATCACCTGAAACACAGATACCATCTACTGTAAGAGGACCTGTTATGACGGACATAAATTCCATGATTGCGGGATCAAAAGAAACCACTGACTCGGCATAATAGAGATCAGTCACAGAGCCTGTGGCAACACTGATATTTACAATATCACCGGGAGACGGTGTAAAAACAGATGCAGTGGCCGTGACCGGCACCTGTCCATTTACATTCACTGTTTTAACAGCAAAAAGCAGAAGCAGCAGAATAGCTCCGGCCTTTACGGATAATACCTTTTGTAACTGCATAATAATTAAGTTTTAATTAATTACTTTAATAGAAATCACCACCACGAGTGGCTTTTAATATTAAGTTACAAAGAGTATTAACAGTCCGCAATCTTTCAAAGAAAAATTATGGTGAACGGTCGGGATTAGTAATTAAGCGGTAAAGAAAAGAAGAACACGTTCCTGATGAAGATGCATCCTCTAATCCATCTTATAGTTTTAATTGTAACCTGAATCCTTCAGGTGATGGCCTGGCATGAAAAACAAAAAGAAATGCACGGAAACAGCCTATATCAATATGGCAATAGCCAGGAGAAGGTCGGTGCCAAGCACCGTCATCACATTATTCCCCATGGCAGTAATAATCTTTTTATTGTCATCACTATGGTTAATAGCCAGAAAACTCGCATGCAGGGCAAGAGGCAAAGGTATTAGCGCCAGGTAAATCCATGTTGATGCCATACCAAGTATAGGAAGTGCAATAATGATCCCGAAGGCAATAAAGACTCCAAAAGCATAGATGTAAGCGGCTTTTTTCTTCCCAAACCTTATCACCAGGTGTTTCCTGCCTCCTTTTCGGTCGGCCTCAACATCTGGAAACTCATTTATAAGAAGCAGCAATGAAGTAAGGATGCCGGGGGGAATCGATATAAGGATAAGCTCAGATGTAAGTATTTGACCCAGTTCCATCCCCGGCGAAGCAGTCATAGCTACATAAGTACCAATAACAACCAGGGTGCCAAGTGCCAGTCCCGAGAAAAGCTCCCCAAGCATGAACCTTGCCAGAACCGGAGTATAAATAACAATTGTCACTCCCCCGACAACCGCAATAACCAAAACACTCCAATGCGCAACAAAAGCAAAATAGACTCCTATACCAAAAGCCACAACAAGGGTACTTATGGCACTGTAAAGTACTGTTTGGGGATTGGTTTTGCCTTCAACCATCATGCCGCTTCCCCCACTGAAAGGGCTTCGGACAGTATTGAAATCGATCCTGGTTTTATAATCGGAATATTCGTTAAACAGGTTAACTGAAATATGGGCAAGCACAACCCCTGCCATGATAAGTGCTGCGTGGATGTAATTAAAATCAACATTCATAGAGGAAAAAAAGTTCCATGTAATGGCAAGACCGATACCCACAAGAAATACGGCCAAAAGAAGAAAATTAGCCCTTATCTGGGCCATCCATGCAGCAAAAGAAGAATTATTTTCCATTATAACAACTATTTAAGTATCTGAATGATTAAATTATTTCACTTACAAAATAAACAAACGATTTTAATTTAGGTTCACCGCTAAAATACACTTTTTCCCGCAAATAAAGCAAGAGCGCAGAAAAATACGGTATTATCAGACCATTCACTGTACCGGTGAATTGCCTGTGACAGTAAGCACATCTATATTATCGAGGGAAAGAATTGCCGCAGTCTTTTCCATATCCCGGGTAAACCCAAGCAGATATCCTCCTCCACCCGATCCGCAAAGCTTCATAAAAAAATCGCCGGAAGCCATTCCACGCTCCCACACTCCCAAAAAATCACCAGGTATCATCGGTTTCATATATTGAAGCTGAAAGAGTGAAAGCTCTTTGAGTCCGGAAAGAAAAAGAGGCAGGTTCCCGCTGATCATAGAACCAATACATGTGTTCACTGCAGGTATCATTGTATCATTCACCAGATCCATAAATCCCCGTTCAGAGGCTTTCTCCATAAACAGATTCACTAGTGGACCGGTTTTACCCGGCAGTCCCGTATCGACAAGAAAAATAGCAGCACGCTTGTCCCCGTCACCCTCAGGAATACCTGCAACAGACATCCCCTCGCCCGGATCCACCAGTAGCGGTCTCCCGAAATAACAGGTCAGCGGATCGAGTCCCGAACTGGTGCCATGAAACCAGCTCTCCATCGAAGCGAATATACTTTTGAGCTGCACCATATCTTCATGCCCCACAGAATCATCATTACAGACAGGCTCAACCGCATAGCGATCATAAACGGCTGCACAAAGAGCACCGGAACTGCCGAGTCCGTATCCCTGTGGAATATCAGACTTCAGGAACATCCCCTCATCTAAATCCTTCAAAAAACCGGAGGTATTGAGCAGGTTTTTGAGGCATCGCGGACTATCATCTCCTGACAGCCACTCTCCGTATTCCTTCAGCATGGCATTTGAAAGTCTGGCAAGATCATACCCGGTATACCGGCTTTTGTTCAAAAAGCTGAAGCCAGCTGAAAAATAGGTAAAAGGCATGGTAAGGGCCATTGAATCGAATATAACACTGTACTCACCAAACAGCAGTATCTTTGCATAAAACAACCCGGGGCCATTTACATTTACTTTGCGGCCTTTTTTCTTGTGTTTCACTGAACAATCTTTTTTTTTAATATCCCGTTAAAAGCCGGTTGAAGATATCTCCACCGGACCTGCTCCGCCCAAATCATCTATCCATTTACCCCGGCTGCAGTGTTTAACCAGCTCTTCACCAATAAACTTCTTTATTGGTTCAAAAAACCTGCCAGGATAGATCAGGTGCACATTCGGGCCTGCATCCAGGGTGAATGCAACCGGTATGTTTGTTTTCTTCCTGAAGGAATGTACTTTTTCAATTATTGCCAGGGTACCGGGTTTCATAAGGATGTATCCTGGATCGGAACTCATCATGAGGGAATGCAGTGTCATCGCTTCTTTCTCCACTATCCGGATAAATTCATCAACATCGCCGGTAGAAAGAACCTCTGTCAGCCTTAACGTATGAGCTACAGCCTGCTTATAGCGGACAGGGGACCATGGATTATTTTTCATCAAAGAGTGACCGGCACTGCTTGAAACGGACTTGGGATTCTCATCCACGATCATTATGGCATCCCGGATATCGTTAAACTCACTGTGTATAGAGTCATTAAGCGGCACGGCAAATTCATTCTCAGAATAAAAAATTTCCGGAGTCTTTCCCCAAAGGACGAACCCGGGATAAACAGATCTGGCAGCGCTGCCAGATCCGACCCTGGCGGCGTAGGAAGCCTTCCTGAAGAAGCTGTCATCATCAGAAGGCGAATTAAGCATAAGCCGTTCCATTGAAGTCAGGCATAAAGCCAGAGCCGACATAGCGGAAGCTGACGATGCTATGCCGGAAGAGTGAGGAAAACTGTTTTCACTTTCAATTTCAAGCTCCAGGTCAGTCAGAAAAGGGTAGAGTGGACTTATCTCATTGAGGTATGAGCATATCCTTCCGGCAAAAGATATTTCTTCCTTTCCTTCAAACAAAAACCGTTTCAAACCCCCTTCCCCTTTCGCCGGAAAAAAACGAACGGTGGTCGTGGTAAACGATCTTCCCAGGGTAATACTAATTGAAGGATTTTCAGGTATCTGTCCCTTTCTCTTTCCCCAGTACTTTACCAGAGCTATATTGGAGGGACTTCGCCAGGAGACCATACCCCCGGTAAGGTTATTTTCCATTGGAAAAGAAAATTAATGTATCATAGGGTAAAACAATATCTATACCCTTTTGTTTAAGACGGGCTTCCAAATCTTTAACATCCCCCTCCCAGCTAATCAATACAAAATCACCACCCCAGGCACCGAGGGACTTGACATAACCGGGGAAGTCCCCAAACAGGCTTTCATTTACAGGTACTTCATCAAGAACACCGGACAGGATGTGGTCATGCTCCTTTAGCAGACTGTTAAATCCACCGATATCTCCCACCTTAAGGACTTCCTCTCCGATCCGGGTGATAGCAGCAACGTCATTGTCATTTAATCCGGTTCCGGACAGGAATTTATTAACAGATACGGCAGAATCCTGTTTTCTTCCCGTATAGGCAAAGAAAAGCTTATCCTTAAAAGGCGGATTGAAGTCCACCGCCCTGTAGACAGGAACAGGAAAGATGCCCTCAGACACAGCTGCAGTTTTTTCCCTGCTATAATTATCTGACTGGTAGGAAAGCCTGTAAATAACCGGAGAATTGGAACGTGCACATGCTATATCATAACCAGATCCTTTTGAAACAGCAAAATGCAATGCAAAGGGATTCACATCAAACATGAAAGCAACATTGGATATCAGCGAAGAACTACTTCCCAGTCCCCATTCCATATCAAAATCCACCAGACTCTCCACCTTTCCAAAAAGAGGGGGGCCATCCGACAGCCGGGAAGCATTAAAGATAATATGCCTGAGGAAGTCCGCTTTGGTCCAGTCGTCAGCTGAAACAGGTAAATAATCGGAACCTCTGAAAACAGCACTAAACCATTTTTTACCATTCACCCTGGTAACCCATTTAAGATCCCTTTCCCCATCACTATTTCTTCCCGGACCTTTATTTCCCTCACTCCATATCAGCTTCTGTCCTTGTTTAACAGGCAGCGCCAGCGATCCGGCTCCATACAGAACGGCATATTCTCCGGTGATCAGCAGTTTGCCTCGCGACCAGAAAGATGCGGAAGCCTTATTACGCTTCCCTCCCACCTTATTTAAAGTTTCGTTATTGCCTGAAATCATTATATACAATATTTTATTCCTATCATCCTAATTCAAAAATATATGAATTTTTTAGTGAAAATTAAACACTTAAGAATAATAAAGCTGACCTGTGAACAATTTCATATCCTGTGCTAATTCATACCATTCAGACTTGATCGTCATTGTCGCCGGAAATTCTTCAAAAACTCCTCTACAGAGGCAAATCCAACTTTTTTGTTACTGAAATATTCCACAGCAGCCTCTCTTTCCTTATCTAACGCGCCAAAATGGTTCAGTATATTAGAAAGATGCATCTTCATATGCCCTGCTTGTATACCTTTGGTTATAAGAGAGCTCACTGCCGCAAAATTACTAGCCAGTCCGGCTGCTGCTATAATGCCCATCAGCTCCCTTGAATCAGGATTACCGAGCAGCTGAAGCGAACGCCTTGCCAAAGGGTGCAACCCTGTCAATCCCCCGACAGTACCAACCGCCAGAGGTAAAGTAAGGCTCATGGAGAATTTTGCCTTATCGAGGAATAAAGTCGAAAGGCTTTTATAACGGCCTTCCCTGGCAGCCCATGCATGGCCGGCAGCCTCCACAGCACGGAAATCATTTCCCGTTGCAATAACCACCGCATCCACACCGTTGAAAATACCCTTGTTATGAGTAGTGGCACGGTGAACATCAGTTTCAGCCATTTTCATGGCAAAATCGAATTTCCGGATAAAATCCGGCACCGGCATATCCCCGGCAATCTCCTGCAATTCATCGGCATCACAGCTAACTTCCGCGGTAACAATACAATCACCGGTATAGTTAGAAAGTATAGCCATAATAACTTCTACCTCCCTTTCCTCCTTTTCGAATAATTCATTATCCTTAAAGAATTCCTTAATAACAACACCAAATTCCTCAAGACATGAATTGATAAAATTGGCTCCCATGGAATCACGAGTGTCAAAATCAGCATTCAGCTGAAAATAACCTTTAATTTGATCCCTTTTATCCACCAGACTTATATCCCTTATCCCTCCTCCACGCTTTACCATATTGGAAGTAATATGACCTGTCTTTTTCAGCAGCAGTTCCTTTAACCCGGGAAAAGAATCTTTCAGCTTTGCAGGATTGCCATTCCAGATAAAATGGAGCTGTCCGTTTTTTATGGTATCGTGAACAACAATGTTAAACCCTCCTCTGCGGGACCAGAATTTTGCACTTCGTGAGGCAGCAGCGACAACAGAACTCTCTTCCGTTACCATAGGCAACATGTAATACTTTCCATTTATAAGAAAGTTCGGTGCAATACCATACGGCATGAAGAAATTGGTAATGGTATTTTCGCTGAATTCATCATGCAGCTTCTGAATAAGGGGGTCAGCATGCCTGTATGATTCAAGCTCGCTCCTGGCCCGTTCAGGATCATTCAAACCCTGCAAAAACAAAGAAAGCTTCTCATTTCTGTCCATGCCTGAAAACCCGGAAATTATTTTCTTATCTTGCATAATAGAACAGGTTCTTGATAAGGTTATAGTCTAAAATTAAACAAAAGTTTCATTATTGTTCATAAATTTTAAAACATAATGATCACATAAGTTATCACATTTGTTGTATATTGAATAATATTATTACCAGGCACCCCACAAGCTGTTTGTTGATAACAAAACACCAAATAGTTAAACAAACAGTAAACATTTAAAACAAAAAACTGTTTACTGTTTATTGAAAAATATTTATAAAGGATCAGGTAATATTAATTACTATAAAAAAATGTTTGCATAAAACTAATTAAAAAGATGAATCCCTCATGTTAATTCTTAACACAAAATACAATGTATAAACATGAGGGATCCATGGGTTAGAAATACGGAAATTCAATTCCGTGCAAAATATAACTAATTGAATATTAACTTGATTAACCTGATTTGTACACATGAAAATACTGGTATGTATAAGCCATGTTCCTGATACCGAAACAAAAATCCGGCTTACACAGGATGGCAGTTCAGTAGATTTTTCAGAAATAAAATGGATTATCAATCCATGGGATGAACTCGGACTAACACGGGCTGTGGAGCTTAAGAAAGAGCACGGGGATTTTATAGAGTCACTTACGGTAATCACCGTTGGACGGAATGATGCCACGCCCACGCTCACAAAAGCCCTGGCTATGGGAGCCGACAGGGCGATTCGTATAGATGCAGATCCGCCTGATGCATGGTTCGTAGCCAGCCAGATAGCCGAAGTAATTAATACAGATTATTACGATATGGTACTCACAGGAATCGAGTCCTCCGATTTCAACGGCAATGCCGTAGGCGGAATGCTTGCGGAGCTTACCGGTTATGCCTGCCTGCCCAACATTTCCGCTATCGAAATAAATGACAATAAAGTAATGGTGCAAAGAGAGGTAGAAGGAGGGAAGGAAAAGCTGGAAGCAGAAGTTCCGTTTATTGCAGTCATACAAAAAGGGGTGGCTTCTGCACCCGGCCTTCCCTCTATGCGGGGCATAATGGAGGCAAGAAACAAGCCTGTTGAAGTATTCCGGGCCATAGATGCAGAGCAGATGGTGGAATATTCCGCATATGAACTGCCAAACTCAGAAAAGGAATGCAGGATAATAACCGGCAATGATTTTAGTGAGATTGCAGAAAAGCTGAGCAACGGTACCGTAACCAAATAAAACAATATGTGCAAATCATTCAAACATTTTCCATGAAGAATATTTTAGTATATATAGAAACAGATGAGGGAAAAATACGAAAAAGCGGACTCGAACTTCTGACTTATGCATGTACATTGAAAAACAATACAAAAGGTACAGTTACTGCCCTGACCTTATCAAAAGCCAATGAAGAAGCATTAGCATGCATGGCAAAATATGGAGCAGACAATATTATACTGATGAAGGATATTCAAAACAGCAACCCGGGCATTTCAGATAATGCAGAAACGATCAGGCAGGCGGCTGAAAAAGAGAACGCGGGGATAGTGTTGTTTGCAGGTAGTGTTGCAGGAAAAGCCATAGCCCCCGTGGTTTCGGCAAAGCTCAGAGCAGGTATGATTCCCGGCATATATTCGCTTCCCAAAAATTACAATCCTTTCATGATAAACAAAAAAGTATTTTCAGGTAAAGCCATTGCAACGGTGACAGTGAGAACCCCGGTAAAAGTACTTATTCTGCTTCCCAACAGCTTTGGAATAAAAGAAAACCCTGTCCCTTTAAATGTTTCCGAATTCATCCCGGGTAACCACGAAACAACATCATCCCCTAATAAGATCCTGGGCATACGCGTTGTAGGCACTATCAAATCAAATGAACAGGTCAAACTCAGTGAAGCGGGAATAGTTGTATCTGGCGGAAGAGGTCTGAGCAACAAACAAAACTGGAGATATGTAGAAGAAATGGCAGAGCTGCTGGGTGGAGCAACCGCATGTTCAAGGCCAGCATGGGATGCAGGGTGGTGCCCCCATGACGGCTACGTAGGGCAAACCGGCAAGGTAATATCGCCTGGCATTTACCTGGCGCTGGGAATTTCCGGGGCGGTACAGCACCTTGCAGGAATAAACTCACCGGGAATGATAGTAGCAGTAAACAAAGATCCCGAAGCCCCTATATTTAAATCAGCCGATTATGGCATAGTAGGTGATATAGAGGATGTCATGCCCAAACTAATAGAGGCAGTTAAAAATTACAGGATACAGCCGGCAGGCCACCAAAAAAAAATAATTCCAAAAAGCACTGATGCAACCGCTTAGAACCTGGCCGCCTAATAATTAACATTGAATACGCTTGCTTTTAATCAATTTTTTCTATATTTGACGTCCAATAATTTGAAAGAAGCATATGATAAAAAACCTGGTAGTTGGAGGTCATAAGCTTGCCTATCAATGGATTAATGACGATTCTCATAATCCTGAAAAACCGGTAATAATATTTTTGCATGAGGGTCTGGGCTGCATG
The DNA here is from genome assembly GCA_964520585.1 of uncultured Bacteroidales bacterium. GTDB lineage: Bacteria > Bacteroidota > Bacteroidia > Bacteroidales > PUMT01 > PXAP01. The sequence goes on along the minus strand of CAZFOO010000012.1, from coordinate 46,608 downwards.
AAACTATGGAAGGATTTTCCGCTTATGTTATGCCGTATGACGGGATGCCGCGGACTGATGTATGACCGCTACGGTTACGGTAAATCTGAAAAGATACAGGAACCACGGGAAAATGACTTCCTTTACCATGAGGCCTCAGGGGTTCTTCCCGAATTGCTTGAAAAACTTGAAATATCACAACGGGTAATGCTTTTCGGACACAGTGACGGCGGAACCATAGCACTCATTTTCTCTGCACTTTATCCGGAGAAAACAGTTGCTCTTGTCGCCGAATCTTCACATATCTTCCTTGAACCCGTTACCGTGCGGGGAATAGAACAGGCTGTTTACGCATATAAGAACAACGGCTTGCGTGAGAAGCTTCTTAAATATCACGGAGACAACACCGATTCAATGTTTTACAGTTGGGCCAACGTGTGGACTTCAGGAGAAACATCCAGCTGGAGCATAGAACTTATCCTTCCGGAGATCCAGGCACCGGTGCTTGCCATACAGGGCGAAGATGACAACTATGGTACTACATTGCAGACCGAGACTATAACATCGGGGGTAGGAGGACCGGGAGAATTTCTTCACATACCTCAGTGCGGACATATTCCTCATCATGAACAAAGGGATATAGTGCTGGCAAAAACGGCAGCATTCTTCACTTCACAATTTATGCTTGTATAGCCCCTATGGAAAGCCAAAGCTACCTGACCATAAAAAAACCATCACAAGGTATTTTCAAGGACAGGGGCAGTAAATTCATTTCTTTAGCCTGGCCCGTAAACAGTGAAGACCAGGTAAAAGAGATACTCGACACACTGCGCGAAAAATACCATGACGCCCGGCACCACTGCTATGCCTGGAGACTGGGTGCAGAAAAAGAACACTTCAGGGTAAATGATGACGGCGAACCGACAAACACAGCCGGCAAACCCATACTGGGACAAATTCAAAAATATGACCTGACCAACATACTGATCGTGGTGGTGCGCTATTTCGGCGGCACCCTGCTTGGCACCGGGGGACTCATAAATGCCTATCGTGAAGCTGCCGCAGATGCCCTTGAGCAGTCCGATATCATTACAGAAAACGTTGAGGATATATACGATATAAGCTTCCCCTACAGCGCCATGAACATGGTAATGAAGGTACTGAAAGAGGAACAGGCCGAACAGGTGGCGCAGGACTTCGGGATGGACTGTTCAATCCAGGCACGCATCCCGCTGAAAAGATCTAAAAGACTTTATGAACGCCTTAAACGCATCAGAACGGCCGGCATAAAAAAAATCCCAGGAACTTATTAATAAATTATTAACACCATTTTTTTGCCTCCCTTAACTTGATTATTTTTACCTGCATGGCATTATGAGCCATATTATAACCGTGCAACAGATAAATTGCTAACCATAACCCTTACCAATGAAGAATAAAAGTCTAATATCAATCGACGATTACTCGAAGGAGGAACTAATTCGAGTGCTTGACCTGGCAGGTGAATTCGAGAAAAACCCATCCCAGCAACTTCTGCAGGAAAAGGTGGTTGCCACCCTGTTTTTTGAACCCTCTACAAGAACCCGCCTAAGTTTCGAGAGTGCCGTCAACAGGCTTGGAGGCAGGATAATAGGATTCTCGGACACTGCCTCATCCAGCTCCACAAAAGGTGAATCACTAAATGACACCATCAAGACCGTCAGTAATTACAGTGACCTGATAGTGATGCGCCATCCCATTGAAGGCAGTGCGAGATATGCCAGCGAAGTAGCCACGGTACCGGTTGTTAATGCGGGAGACGGGGCCAACCAGCATCCTACACAGACCCTGCTGGACCTTTACTCGATAAGGAAAACCCAGGGCACACTTGACAACCTGAATCTTGTAATTGTGGGGGACCTCAAATATGGCCGCACCGTACACTCCCTTCTGATGGCCATGGCACATTTCAATGCGACATACTATTTCATATCCCCTAAAGAACTGAGGGTGCCCCATGAATATAAAATGATACTTGACCAAAAAGGCTTAAAGTATTACGAATATACTGACTTTAAGGACATTGCTTCCGAGGCCGATATAATGTATGTAACCAGGGTACAGAAGGAGCGGTTCTCCGACCCTATAGAGTACGAAAAAACAAAAAACGCATATATATTAAGAAATAGCATGCTGCAGGATACCAGGGATAACCTGAAGATACTCCACCCACTGCCACGTGTCAGCGAGATCAGCACCGATGTTGACAGTAACGACAAGGCGTATTATTTCCAACAGGCTTTAAACGGGGTTTATACCAGACAGGCAATTATATCACTGATTCTCGGAATAAAAAACTAAACAGAAATGGAAAAAAATGTTAAACAGTTAATGGTGAGTGCTATAAAAAACGGCACTGTTATAGATCACATACCGGCGAACAACCTTTTTAAGGTAATTAATATTCTGGGACTTGATCATATAGAAAATCAGATTACATTCGGTACCAATCTGGAAAGCAAAAAGCAGGGACTGAAAGCCATTGTCAAGATATCTGACAAGTTCTTTGTGGATGAAGAGATAAACCGTATCGCAGTAGCTGCGCCACAAGCAAAACTCAACATTATAAGGAATTATAAAGTAGAGGAAAAAAAGAAAGTGATAGTGCCCGATGAATTTACAGGTATAGTTAAATGCTTCAACCCTAAATGTATTACCAACAACGATAATGTTAAACCGAAATTCAGGGTCATATCAAAAAATGAAGTGTCGCTGAAGTGCCATTATTGTGAAAAGATAACCGATCAGGAGCATATGGTCTTTATATAGGACTTTCCCCGTATTACCTTATCCTGTCGTACGACCTTACCAGAAGCTCATCCTTGCCGATGTTACGTATTGCCAGGTAAATAAAGATGATGGCCACCACCGGGAATACCACCGGTATCTTGTAACTTGTGGTGGCCGCATCAGCCTCCTGATTAAGCTGGTAGAGATAGAAAAAGAAAAGGGCATAGAAACCTGCCAGCAATACTATATTGAAGATGGATAATCTTATCTGCAGGATCCTGCGCTTAAACAGGAAAATGGTGACCAGCGATAATAAGGCAGTGACGAATACCAAAAACCTCAACGGCAATACAGAATAAACAAGCTGTGCCGTTTCCCCCATGCCTTGATGGATCCCATGTATATCATACCGGTAATACTGATCATTGACATCGACAACTTCCACAAAAGGAAAAAAGAATATTGAAAACAGAACAATAGCCGCTAGAAACAGATAGATAGTTTGTATTCGCTGTATCATAATATTTATTTTCTTTATAAGCTGCAGTAAAGATAAAGAATAAATTCCTGTACCGTAAAACCAATATCAAAAAAAACTCGTATATATCAATTCAAGCACATTCAGCTAAAGTTGAACTTTTAGCTGAATGCTGCTTCTAAATCCATGCATCCCAAAGATACACATATGAATCTTTTAGGGCAAAATTCATGCCTTTTGCAGGATAAATGTACCCGAATGCCGGCAGGTTCAGGTAAACATGGAGGGAATTTCTGTGACTCTGCATATGGATGATCATAAAAGCAATTATTTTTTATCTTTGTGAAAAAGCTACCCGGCCATTACCTGTTAAGGTATGGATTGCATAAAAACAAAAAAAGCAACTTTTCAGATGGACAACCTGAAAACAACTGACCTGGTGCTGAATCCCAACGGCAGCATATATCACCTGAACCTGATTCCCGGCGATATAGCATCCAATATTATACTTGTCGGCGATCCGGACCGGGTAGAGATAATTTCCTCCTTTTTCGATTCGGTCGAAATAATAAAAAGAAGAAGAGAGTTCGTTACCCACACCGGATACTACAAGGGAACCAGGGTGAGTGTCATTGCAACAGGCATAGGAACTGACAACATAGACATTGTGCTAACCGAAATTGATGCGCTGGCAAACATTGACATGCATACCAGGCAGGTAAAAGAAGAGCCCCAAAAGCTCAATTTTATCCGTATAGGAACCACCGGCTCCCTCCAGAAGGATATTCCGGTGGACTCTTTTGTTATTTCAGAGATGGCAATGGGTTTCGACGGACTCCTTAATTTTTATGCCCGCCGCGATGAGATATGCGACAAGGGCTTTGAAGAGGCGTTTAAGAAGTTCGTGGACTGGGACGTAAGGCTTGCGTCGCCTTATGTTGTAGCTGCCTCCGGTGAGCTATTCAGAAAATTCAGCGGAGAAGGTATGATACCGGGAGTTACCATTTCCGCACCCGGCTTTTACGGTCCACAGGGCCGCGAGCTAAGGCTCAGAACCGCCGACGCGGGACTGAATGACAAGAGAGAACTGTTCAGGTAGGGAAGGCACCGGTTAGCAAAGTATGAAATGGAAAGATCGGCAATTTACGGACTTTCCAGACTTCTAGGCCATGAAGCTGTTACCGTGTGTGCTGTTATAGCTAACAGGAGTACAAAGACATACAGCACCAGGCATGAAGAGACGATGTTAAAACTCATTGACAGGGTACTGGGAAAACTTGTAACGGAATACCATGAATAAAAAGGATATACAGGCACTGATACATCTTCTCGACGACCCCGATGCCGAGGTAAGCGATGTAGTTACCGGCAACCTGAGGAAGCTGGGGACCGATATTATTCCCGAACTTGAAAATGCGTGGGAAAGATCACCCGACCTCCTTTACCAGGAAAAAATTGAAACCATTATTCAGGAAATTCAGTTCATCAACGTAAAAAACAATCTTCTTAGATGGAATGAGTCAGGTGCAAAAGACCTGCACGAAGGAGCATTCTGGATAGCTAAATACCAGTTTCCCGATCTTGAGCCAGATGATACTGAACAGGAAATAGAGCGGATTGCCAAAGATGTCTGGCTGGAGCTTAATAACAGGCTGACCGCACTTGAAAAGGTAAGGGTAATGAACCATATAATGTTCGACCTGCATAAATTCAGGAGGAATGAAACGGCACATGCACCCCGCAATTCTTACCTAAACCAGGTACTGGAAAGCAAAAAAGGAAACGCAGTATCACTGGCCATAATATACATGCTGGTAGCGAGAAGGCTGAATATTCCCATCTCAGGGGTCAGTCTCCCGAAAATATTCATCCTGGCCTATATGGACGAGCCCGGCCCCCTGAAAAGTGTATTGCAAAGCACCTTAAAAAAGAAAACTTCCATGAAGGAAGTACTTTTTTATATTAATCCCTATAACAGGGGTACGGTACTGGGTAAGAAAGAGATAGACCATTATCTGAAACTGCAGAACATGGAGCCGGAAAAAAGCTGGTACACACCTTGTTCCAACCAGGAGATCATCAGGCGGTTATTGCAAAACCTGGTCATCGCTTATGAAAAGTCAGGTTTCAAGGAAAAGGTGGCGGAACTTTTATCCCTTCTCAAAATCCTAAACCCGGGATAATATTATGCCTAACACGCTAAATATTTATTTTTACCGTTAATTCACAAAGAATCCAATGTTCAAAATCAGGATAATGCTTTTATTTATATATCTGATCATCATTACAGCACTCAGCCTGTTACCCGCAGGTTCATTACCTATACCCAGTGCAGGATTATTCCCGCACGCCGACAAGGTAATACACTTTGGGATGTATACAATACTTACTTTCCTTATTTTCTATACCTGGCCGACGAAATTCAGCAGCAGATACAGGCAGTATTTTCCACTTCTTTTTGTATTTGCCTGGGGAACGATAATGGAAGTTTTGCAAGTTGCAGGAGGATACGGCCGTCACTTCAGCTATCTGGATATTGTTGCCAATACCCTTGGCTTTTTTCCGGGATGGCTGGCATGGAAATGGATGTTCAGCAGAAAGCACCAGGAAGCCTGAAACAGATCCGGGCAGATCACTCAGACTTCTTCTGACCAATCTATTTTAAAAATTTATTACCAGTAATCTGGGGGCAGATCACTCAACCCTCGCCGATTCCTGATTCCGGAGACCCCGGGAAGACTTTAGCATGGCCTTAACCGAACCAACCCGTATCTGCGCTTCCACCAGTACAGGAACACGGTTATCATCGTCGGTCACCCATACGAACATATCATGCCCTCCCGTAAAGATAAACCCTTCCACCAGCTCAACAGAAAACTTGATACAACTGAAAGTCTCTCCTTCCCGGGTTGTGATGGTCTCTTTGCCGAGGTAGCGGGGACTAAGTTCAAAGAGTTCGTTGCTGATAAGTATGCTGAAGGGTATTGGCTCATTTATGCTGTAGGAGGCAAAATCAAGGTTACGGGCAACATATATGGCCGTTATAACATCGTATGAGCAAGTCTGTATATCCAGGGTGTCAACCCTAAGCGGCCGGTCGGAATTTTCCGTAGTGGTGATCACCTGGTTGCTTTCAGGTATAAAATTATAAAGATCTCTTGCCACATAACCACCCTCATAGGTATCCATCTCGTACCAGAGGGGACGAAATGTCTCCTTGTCCACGTAGGACTGGAACCTGTCCCTTACCTTGAACATCCAGTCATAACGGCGGTGAGTACGGCCATAACTATCCAGGTGGTAAACCGGCCGGTTTCTATAAAGGCACTCATGCACATTAAAAGTTACCAGTCCCGCATTTACCCATAAAAGTCCCCAATTATAATAAACAGTATATTGAACCTCCTCACCAGATTGAAAGGCAAAAATATCATGAACGCATCTATCTCCCTCTTCGGCGAAAATGGCTGAAGCAGACAAAATAAATATAAATATAAAGATCTTACTTCTCATAAAGATTCACAAAACTATCACCCCACAGTATATTACATCTTCAAAATAACAGATGCAAGGCATTTTATGTTCAAAAGGCTGACACTATGTTTTAACCCCGAATAGCCAGGCATCTTTTTAACAGTTTTAATGTTCGGTTTTAATGTTCGGTTTTAATTGTGGCGGTCACAGACCCGGCGGGACATTACTTTGCCAAAATAACTGCAGGTCATTACCGAACTCAAAAAAAACAAGGTTATAAACATTAACAATTCAGGAATTTCTGGCAATGAGCCGTTCCTCGATATAGGACTGTATATTGGTTATCATAGATGATACCGGGAAATTTGCAAGAACATGCCTGCTAGCCTCCTGACCCAGCTTTTCACGAAGCTCACGATCCTCCTTAAGCCTTATCACAGCATCAGCAATTGCCCGGGCATCTTTAGGCGGAATAAGAATACCCTTGCTATCATCAGGAATAAGCTCCCTTGCGCCATTTACATTGGTCAGCACTACAGGCTTGCCATAAGCCATGGCTTCCATGGCTGCATTTGACATACCTTCATATAGTGAAGGAAGCACAAAAAGATCACATCCCTTAAGATAAGGTACAACATTATCAACAAAACCCTCGAAGTGTATCCTTTCCGATACACCCATTTGCCTGGCATAGGACAACAGCTTATTATGCAGTTTCCCCTCTCCCAGCACAACAAACATAATATCGCCGTGCTCCCTGCTGAGCAGGGAGATAGCATCAATAAGGTAATAATAACCTTTCTGAATGGCAAGCCTTCCCACGGTAAGAACTATTTTCTTTCCCGGAAACCGTTGTGCATAATTATAGGATGGTACATTATTAGTGGCATTAGTACCATTATAAATCACCCTGGTAAAATTCCTTTTAACCAGATTCTTATGTTCATAAAATTCCTTTATGCTTTTTGTGTTGGTAATGACTCCATCGGCAAGCTTTCTTAGAAGAAATGAATGTTTCCTGAAACTCGTCTGCATAGGGAGTCCGTGACGAACCAAAACCAGCGGATTACCAGCCATTCTGGCGGCACAACCTGCCACAGCCAGATCCCGGCCTTTAGTGATAAGCACGTCTATATTGTTGGTCCTTATAAACCGGGCTATCCTGAAGACATGATAAATACTTAAATCACTGAAAATATTGAAATTAACAGTCTCCAGCCCGTTGAGCCGGGCAGCCTTAAGCAGCCTTGAACCCGGCCTGCCTCCCACGATCACCCTGTGCCCACTATCCCTCAATCCGGAAGCCGCAGAAATAAGCCATTTTTCTCCGCCACCGAATTTTCTTTTTCCTATAGAATGGACAAACAAGATGCGCATAAATAATTCAAAAAATTGCCGGTTAAAATCACCGGCAAATGTACATGAATTTTTTTTATCCAAAAATCCAAACAAACGGATGAAAAAAATGCATGGGAAAGCAAACCGATTATTTCTGCAAGTCAGAATTTTGTAAAAATATAATAAACAAAATTCTGATTTGCAAAAAAAATATTAAATAAAAATTATTGAAAGATACTGAAAACGGATGATCAGGTACTTACCACCCTGTCGGCTTCAAACTCATAAGTAGGGATAATCACCTTTAACTGCTCCCTTATTGCCATCCCTTCATGCCTGATTGCTCTATTAAAAAGTTCTTCAAGCAGCCCATCAAACCTCTCTCTCGGATAACCGGATGTTTTAGCTGCGAAAATCTTGGCATGCCGCGTAGCAGAAGTACTTTCCTCATCGGTAAGCAGCTCCTCATACATCTTTTCACCACGTCTCATACCCGTATATTCAATCTCAATATCATCACCGGGAGTAAGACCCGAAAGTCTGATAAGGTCATTTGCCAGATCGACTATCTTAACTGGCTCTCCCATATCCAGTACATAAACAGAACCATTACCTCCCAGTCCCCCGGCCTGTATCACCAATTGAGATGCCTCAGGGATAGTCATAAAATAACGGGTCATATCAGGATGGGTAATTGTGATCGGACCACCATTTTCAATCTGTTGCTTAAACAGGGGAACAACACTGCCCCTGCTTCCAAGGACATTACCAAATCGCACGGAAACAAACTGCTGGCCCTTTTCTGCCTGACAGGAAGCCCATTCAACGACAAATTCGGCAACACGCTTTGAGGCGCCCATTACAGAGGTAGGATTAACAGACTTGTCCGACGAAACATTAACAAACCTCTCAACACCGTATTTAAGGGCCATGTTCGCCACATTACGGGTTCCCCCCACGTTGTTGAGAATTGCCTGCTCCGGGTTATTCTCCATCAGTGTCACATGCTTGTGTGCAGCAGCATGGAATACAACCTGTGGTCGGTGCTTAATGAAATTAGATTCCAGAGAATGAATATCCTTGACATCTGTAATAAGGCTTACAAACTCAATTTCAGGAAAAAGCTGTCTGCATTCGTTCTCAATCTTAAATATGGAGTTTTCGCCTCTTCCAAGAAGAAGTACTTTTTTCGGATCACACCTTGTTATCTGCCTTACAATTTCGCTGCCTATTGACCCACCGGCACCGGTAACCATAATAACCTTATTATGAATATATTCGGAAATAGATTCAAAGTCCAGTTCAACATGATCACGACGTAAAAGATCCTGCACATCAACTTCCCGAAGCTGGGTAATGTTGAATTTCCCGCTCATCAGCTCGTACAGTCCGGGCATTATCTGGAAATCGACTTCGGCGGATTTAGCCTGTTCAACAACCTCACGGATCGCCCTGCCGGGAGCCGTAGGCATAGCTATCAGCAACATATCGATATCCTTATCTTCAACAACCTTTTTCATGTCGGCAATACGCCCCAGAACGGGTACACCCATATAAATTTCCTTCTGTTTGTTGTAATCATCATCCAGAAAACCCACAGGTTTCATCCTTACACCGGGATGTCTGAACATTTCACGAACCAGCAGGTTTCCTGCGGCACCTGCTCCGACGATAAGTATTTTTTTAGCCGGATGTTTTGATTTTCTGACATGACGGTTTTCAAAATATTCCAGCTTAAGCCTGGTAACCACCCGTACACCGCCAAGAAATATCAGGGCAAGAATAGAAGATAAAAGAGGTACGGATAAGGGGACAAAGATCAATTCACCAAGACCGGTAACAGCGAGAGCCAGAACTACAGCATAAATAAGGATCCCCTGCCCCAAACGCAACAGGTCGCGGATGCTAATATTGTTCCATGATTGTCTGTTCAGCCTCAGTAAATAAATAATACCCGCCATAATGGGAGCCGAGGCAATTATCAGTAATCCGATATCAGATGCATATGGAAACCATTGTCCTTCAAGACGTAATATATATGCTACCGGTATGGTTGCCGTCCAAACTAGCAGATCTATGATAAATTTGAATTTCCTCCTGTCTTTCATAACAAATTTTTGTAACCGGGTTATTAACTTTCCATCTAAAACCTGCCAGTTGTAAGTACCTGCATCAGGTCTAAAAAATCACTCAAACAGCATCTCTCTCAATATCAGATTTTTGCTAACTTTTTATTTGGTCGAACAAAAATAATATTTTTCATAAATAATACGAACTATTTTCACATTAGTTTCAATAAAAACTATTTTGTTTTCAGCATATTAATCATAAAAATCTAATTTGACTTAAAAACAATCTTAAAAGTCCGCCATGTTTATTAACCAGCCCTGCAGCTTATTAAGCACAATATTAGATCAAATTTAAATAATTATAGACTACAAAAGTAAACAATATATGAACTTTATTAATCACTAACTTATGATCAATTTCTACAATTGTCTCTAAAATAGTTATTATTGCTGTAATATCCTGTTCTTTAATTTATAAATAATCTATTCTCCCAAAAAGGATCCAGTTCTACGGAGAGTTATAACCATTCCGTAATTATTACCGTACATTTCACCAAAATCGGCCGCGAGGGTAACACCTGCTTCCAGATCAAAAAAACTCAGTGGTCCGACAATTTCCATCATCCAGCTAAACTGATCTCTCCGTTCGCTGAAAGGATTGCTGTAAGTCCCAAAATTCCTGTAAAAAGTAAAAAAGTTCCTGTAAGCAATAACATCTGTAAAGTGCCCTTCAAATCCCAAATGATGGGCAACTACCCTGTTGTTACTGATACTTTGCGAAGGAGGATCGTTTAGAACAGGTGATGTTATAATGGGCGTACCGATTGTGTAATCATAATATGTCCAACCGGACTTATAATGCCCGTGATTAAAATAATTATCATTCCCTCCTAAAGTATCTCCCTCCACGTCATGAAAAGCCCCACTCTGGCTTGTTGTTTGAAGATATTCATATACTATTGCCTGAAGCGGTTTTTTCTCCTCTGTAAATCTAACCCAAGCACCCCATAACCCATCAGGAAAATTCCTCTTTCTCATACCTGAGCCATCTTCAAATACATCCTGCTGGTAAAGTCCGGCAGAATAATCATCTATCTTAAGCTCAATACCATAATTCTGAGAACCCAGGCTGTTACCATACCTGTTCATCGCCCATCCTTCAGGCGTTGAAGAATCTCCTTTATCTCCCGACCGGTTGAAAAATACCTTAATAAAACTTTTAAAATCTTTAGGATAAGGTTGCTCCTGTCTTGGAGAACTGCCACCCCACATGGCATAGTGATTAAACCCGTAATAAATATTTACAGGAAAGGAACCTCCTAACCGAACATATGCATTCTTATGATGAAGCCAGACATTGCTGGCATATCTTCCCTCCTCAAACCAACCGTGGGAAATTAGCCCTTTCATTTCAAGATAACCTCCTGTATAAGGCACTGAGAAGTACCCGGGAGTACTAATTTCAATTTTGGGCATTGGCCTGGCATTTCCGGACCATATAACCGAACCGGTAGAAAGGGAAGGAACTTTGCTTCCCACAACTTCTTCCTGCATACCTGCCCTGACCCTCACCAAATTATAAAAGGTAATACCAGCATAAGCCTGATGCAGCCAGAGATCTCCATCGCCACCACGTCTGCCGTACAGTTCAGCACCGTAGTCATAATCAATCACCCTGCCTGTATAACTTTCTGCAAAGATTCCTAATTCCATTGAACCGGCATATTTTTCAGGCAGGAATTTGCCCTGTCTGTTTGATATAATCCAAAAAGGAGCCTGCTTACCAAAACCGCCAACTGCAGACATTCCTGCTTCCCAGCCGGGCCGCTTAATCTGGGCTCTTATTTCATAAGACGAAGCAAGAAGCAGAATGGTTGCAAGAAATGATAAAATATATTTTGACATTAACTTTATTAATTATAAATCCGGTAAACCTGCTATTTCAATATTATAAAAAATTATCTGGAAAAAACCAGTTTATGTATTATTAAAACTGCCAGGCAACGGATTATTTCAGGTTATGTTTGTCAATATACCAGATACCAGGAATATCATTGTTTTTTAATGCCGGTAGAAATTGAATTTCCCCGCAACACTGCGAGGAAATCTAATTGTATAACTTAAATATCTATATTCTATTTTACACGAACCAAAATAACTTCCGGAAATTATTGCTCAGATTATTCAACTTCTGGTAACAGAAAGGCCCTTTTGTGATATTTTAAAATCCACAAAACGAGCTTTATCATTAGGCGGATTCCTCTTTAGAATATTTTTAACTTTAGCAGCAGCATCAGGGTCCCTGGCAATCATGAAAAGGTAACCTCCACCACCGGCACCCAAAAGTTTTTTAGATAATAATAAGGGTTCCACTGGATTTAACAGATCCTGAATAGATTTGGGGTTGGTGCCCTTATCGAGGCGCTGGTTCAGCTTCCAGCTTTCTTCTATACAATAATTGAAATCGTTCCATGAGCTTTTACGCAAAGCCTCACCTATCCTTTCAGCATTAAATGAAATTTCACGAACAGTAGAGAGAGTATCCTGCCGGTTCAGGAACATTCCCCTTACTATCTCTGCAAGGATATTTTTAGCCACCCTGGTAACTCCTGTATAATACAATAACATGCATGAATGGTATTCAGGATTACGAAAAAGATTATCAGGGAGCCATCTGATCTCAGGTTCCTGTCCGAATCCCGGACCGGTTTCAATCACTTTTATCCCGGGAATTATTCCTCCATACTGATCCTGCCATCCACCGCCGGTGGTAAGCATCTGTTCGAGGACAAGAGTTTTTTTGCCAATGGTCACCGGATTATTGTCAAGGCCACAATATTCAGACAAAGCACCCAATAAAGATGCAGCAAGAATACTACTTGTTCCCAGACCGGAACCCTTGGGTACTGCAGCCAGAAAAGAGATATCAAAACCACCTCCAAAACTCTTTAGCTGCTCCTTAAGTGATGAGAAGGAAGCACCATATCCGGGATGAAAGCCTGACAACATAAGAGCTGCTTTGACAATAGTAAAACCCGACCCCACACTGCTGTAATCCTCAAGTTCAGAATATTCATAAATCCCGGATTCAAGTCCAAGATCAATTGATTTAATCCTGATCTCCGGTTTCCCGGAAGGCGTTATATATACCTGAATAGGTGGCTGGCCGTTAAGCTCTACTGACATATTCATCACCCTTCCGCCATTAATAATGCAGTAAGGAGGGGTATCGCTCCAGCCACCTGCCAGATCAAGGCGCACAGGACTGCGTGCCCATACAATCTGATCGCTCAATACATTACGTACCGGCTTCTCATTCCTGAATTCAGAAAGTCCCGTCATTCCATTACGGAGTAACCCAAAAGCCTTCTGCTCATAATATTCCCATTCCAGCCCCTTTTTCTGCATCACCCTTGACAGGAACATATGATTATGGATCCGGTTCATTAGTGAAGTACCCTTTTCTGCTTTTGCAGGGAGAGGAATATCCGAACCTGCATAAATATCTGATAGATGATCAAGATCAAGCTGATAGAAAACACTTTGACTATGATTCCTGGCCATTGCAGGCAAAGCCGTTTTCATCAACTCTTCACGTTGATTATATAACCTTTCCAAATTAATTCTGCTTTGAATTTCAGATGCGGCCAAACGTTCAGCAATTAACCATTTTTTGCGCAGATGGGTACTCTGAGTATTATCTGAATTTATCATCCAGTGAATTAATTCTCCCAAAGAGTGAACAGTATCTGAAACCGGAAACAATGGCACATCAAAAATATCGATTTCGCTGTCCACCGAAGCATCATCCAAATCCATTCCCCGCTCTTCAAACCACTTATTTAAAGGTGCGTTCAGCCAGATTGTCCCATTATCCGCTGCCTTACCGCTGAAGATATCATCAATTCCGTAAGGTCTGATGCAATAACGGTTATCCCCAACGGGAATCATATCCAGACAAACTCCGGAAGGGATGTTTAAATTCCAGTTATTCTGAGGTATGCCTGTAAATATATGACTGTTTGAAAAATTCCAACCGGATGGTATATAAGAATTCTCGATCCACAAGTTTTGGTGACTTTCATTCAAAGATCCTTCATGAGACACATTCATCACAAAAATATCGGGATGAGGTTTTATCCTTTTATGCCATATCTCCCGCTGATCTGTCACTTTATTCTGTATACGGAATGTTGATTCTATCAACTCCCTGCTCGTTCCATAATGATAAAAAGAGCCAGCCTTTAAAGGAACAACTGCAGTGGTAAGCTTATCCCGACCTTCAAGAGATTCTGCCGGCTCATTTCCAAGGAATCTGCTGAATTCCCCATAAAGATCATAAAAAGAAGGCCGGTTATCCACATCTAAAAATTTCTGCACATCCATGTCCCATTTACATGCGGCCATAAGCTTATTAACGGCGCGAGGACTCAGCAACCAAACCCCGACATCCATCATAAAGTAGTAATCATCAACAAGATCCTGTATCTGGCTGGTAGATGGCTTTTGCATAATAAATGCAAGCTCCCCCGGATTATTACGATGACAAAAGAATACCCCGTGCCTTGATGCCTGCACCGCTTCAGTCCATGTCCCGAATAAAAGAACATCCACATCAGGCAGGTGACCAAAATCATCCTCGTTGAGTATAAGTATATCACCGCTTGCAATAAGCGTATTGAGTTTCACCGGAGATTTATCCAATACCTTTTGATAAAATGGAAGTTGAATATCCAGGAGCTTCTGGTCAATCTTCTGGCCCCTTTCCCATCTGTAAACAGGTAGTGGAGTAAGGATCTTTCCGGTAGCAGCATAAGAAGGCAACCGGCGACTTTTTCCACCTGCGTGTATAAGCACCCTCTGCTCCTTTTCAAGCCAGAATTCAAAATTATCTTTGGAACCCTGCTGTTTCCAGCATTGATAAAGCAAGTACGCAGTTCCCCCTCCCGAACCCAGGGCTACACCTTCAGGATCGGAAGCAACAAACCATTCAGAAGCCGGTTTAGCCTCAATTGCGTGAAAATAAGAAATCAGGTTTTGAGGAAGAGTGAGGAGGTATTGCATATACATTATTATTAAAGGTTCTTTCAGGTTATTAACAGATAAGTATCAGGTGCCAACTAATAAATTAAACCCAGAAAATCAATTCAACCCAAAAAGTAATTTCAACACCTTATGGATACGTTCAAAATCATTATCGGTCAAGTTAGATCCTGAAGGCAGGCACAGTCCATTTTGAAATAACATTTCACTAACCCCGCCGCCAAAAAATGGTGCATCAGCAAAAACAGGCTGGAGGTGCATAGGTTTCCAGAGAGGTCTTGCTTCAATATTAGCCTTCTCAAAAGCAAGGCGGACATCTTCGCGGGTAACTCCTCCCGTTTTTTCAGGATCAACAAGAATTGTCGTAAGCCAGAAATTTGAAAAGTGGCCCTCAGGCTCGTTAAGAAATGTTATGCCTTCAATATTATTTAGCATATCCCGATACATTCTGTTATTCTCTCTCCGCTTGCTTATCCTCTTCTCCAAAACTTCCATTTGTCCACGACCTATTCCTGCAAGAACATTGCTCATTCGGTAATTATAGCCAATTTCAGAATGCTGATAGTGAGGTGCACTATCCCTTGCCTGGGTAGCCAGAAACCTTGCTTTCCTGATATATGATTCATTATTGGAAAGCAGTGCGCCACCTCCGGAGGTAGTTATTATTTTGTTCCCATTGAAAGACAACACTCCTAACTGGCATAGTGATCCACAAGGTTTTCCATTGTAGCAGCTGCCCAAAGCTTCAGCAGCATCTTCAAGAACAGGAATATTGTATTTGGCCGCAATTAAATTAATCTCATTCATTTTTGCGGGCATTCCGTATAGATGAACCGGAATTATAGCTTTTGGTCTGACCGGTTTGGGTATTTTTATCCCGTTAACGATGAGCTTACCATCAAGACAAGCTTTAATAGCATTTTGCAGATGACCAGGACTCATATTCCATGTATCAGGTTCAGAATCTATAAATACCGGATTAGCACCAAGATAAACGACAGGATTGGCAGAAGCTGAGAAAGTGAGGCTCTGGCACAATACAATATCATCCCTTTTAACCCCAAGGTTAATTAATCCAAGATGAATTGCTGCAGTTCCCGATGTCAATGCAGCGACATATTTTACTCCGGTAAATTTCTGAAGATCTTCCTCAAATCCATTAACATTGGGTCCTAAAGGGGCAATCCAGTTAGTACGAAATGCCTCATTTATAAACTTTTGCTCATTCCCATCTATATGCGGAGAAGAAAGCCAGATTTTTTTATTGCTCATCAAAAACTATTCAAATAAAACTAATTTACTGTTGTGCAATCCTCTACTATTTTTTAATAAAACTGAACGAAACAGGGTCAAAAGATTTGAATCAATATAAAAATCTGAACAAGGTTCTGAAAAGATATTACATTGAAAATTGGAAACCTGAACATCTATAGTAACTGTTCACACCTTCACTTCGACATTTTAATTACATTCCCAGGATTTCCTACTACCGTAGCATAATCAGGCACATCGCTTATGATTACAGAGCCTGCACCTATAGTAACCCATTTTCCAATGGAAATACCGGGAATTATAACAGATCCTGAACCAATATGAGTCCCTTCTCCTATACTAACGCCTCCACTTAAACATGCATTGGGTGAAATATGAACATAATCGCCAATAACACAATCATGGTCAATACTGCATAAAGTGTTTAATATAACATGTTTGCCTATCAGAGCACCAGAGTTAATTACTACGTTTCCAAGAACAACCGAACCTTCATCGATTTTGGTCCGTTTTGAAATTACGGATGTCAGGTGAAATGCATTTCCAAATAAAAGATTGTACTCCTCTACTATTTTCTTTCGCAATGAATTATTGCCAATTGAAACAATAAATGGAACTTTAGGAATCCTTTTACTAGACAAAGAACCATAAACCCTATAACCAAGTAATTGTTTTATATCAGGATTGTCATCGTAAAGTCCGTCAACAGTAACCATGTTCTGTTCAAGAATTTCAATAATTACTTTAGCATGACCGCTTGCACCATATAAATACATTATTCACTTCCTTTAAATTTTTCCATAGGAATGTCAGTTTTCTGATTAATCCCTTCCTTTTTTAATACTTTTAAAAAAGTGATCCAGAGTATTTTAAGATCTATTAAAAATGATATATTATCTACATACCATATATCAAAATCAAACTTTTCTTCCCAGCTAATTGCATTCCGTCCGTTAACCTGGGCCCATCCTGTTATTCCAGGTTTAACTTCATGCCTGCGTTTATGCCTGTCATTATATAATGGCAAATATTCTATTAGTAAAGGTCGCGGCCCAACAAGACTCATATCGCCTTTAACTACGTTTAATAATTGAGGAAGTTCATCTAAAGATAAATTACGAATTAAACGACCCGGTGAAGTGAGTCTTTCAGAATCAGTCAGCAAATTACCATGACTATCTGTTTTGTCGGTCATTGTTTTAAACTTGATCAGCTTAAAGATGCGGGCGTTTTTACCTGGCCTTAACTGATAAAAAAAAGGCTTCCCTCCATTAACCAGAAATAACCATATAGTAACTACCAGAATAATAGGAGTTAAAAGTATCAACAAGAAGATACTGACCAAAAAGTCAAAAATTATTTTAAAAAACCTGGAATAAATTGTCATAAAATTTCCCCAATCAGTCTCTGGCAGCAACCTGAAGATATTTAAGATATTTATTTGTCAGCACCTTTCTGTCAAAATGAGTTTTAGCATACTGATATCCATTCTCCCCCTGTTTTTTTAATAACTCCGGATCTGACAGATAAATCCTTATTTTCGATACAATATCAACAGGATTTTCAGGTTCAGCATATACACCACAATTTGCCTTCTCTACCAGTTCCCTGGAAACTCCATCAATCAGCAACAGAACAGGTTTCTTGCAAGCCATATAATCGAATGTCTTATTGCTGTATATTGTTTTAAATGCATCAACCCGTTTCAATACAGAAGCACCCATATCAGATGCAATTATATATTTGAACACTTCACTTTTAGGTACAGGATCTATAAATTTAACATTATTATTCAACCCTCTCCTTCCGGTTTCCTTAATTAGCATTCTTTTTTGCATGCCATCGCCAATTAACTGAAACAAAACATTTGAGTCTTTAAGTAATTCGGCAGAATCAAGTAATTGTATAAGGTGATTTGCAACTCCATGAGCACCAACATATGTAATTACAAATTTATCGTTAATATTATTTTCAAGCCGGAATGCCTGTCGATCAAAGCTTTTTAAAACAAGGTCTGACAAGCTGAAATCAGCAGCATTAGGAATAAATATAACCTTGCTCTCAGGAACGTTCTTTTCACTTATTAATATGTCTCTGAATGCAGGTGTTAAGACATTAATAAGACTCGCCTTATTATATATAAATGATTCAAACCAGTAAGCAAATTTAATTATAGGTTTACTGGATAGTAATCCGGTATCTATTGCAGATTCAGGCCAAAGATCCCGGACTTCAAAAACATAAGGTATGCGCTTGAAAATGGAAAGTATAAATGCCGTGACACCAACAAATAACGGTGGAGATGTAACGAGAATCAGGTCAAATTTACCCTTGGTCTTAAATAAGCCGGCAATAACTGAACTAATTACAAAAGAAAAGTACCCCCATAACCTTCCGGCAAAATTTGTATTATAGGTTTCAGATACATGGCAACGTAACACAGTTATCCCATCTTGCTTTTTATTAACAATATACTTCCCTTTATACTCAGGCCTTTTTTTAGATTTATTTGCATGAATCATCCCGGCAAGAACCGTTATATCATGACCTTGTTCCGACCAGTAACGGGTCATTTCATTAAACCGTGAACCTCCGGGATCATCCCGTTCAAGAAAATATTGATGAATAAGAAGAATTCTCATAATTTAACCTGCGAATGATAAACTTTAACAATAGGATAAATTATTAAATAATATCTGCAATCTATCATCAGATTTTAGTTGAAAGACAGCACTGTCTTATATATGCCTGGTTTATCAACCTCCATTATTAATCTTTTTACTAAATGTTTTTCAAAATAGTACTCTGAAACAGGGGAATCTGTGAGAGTAGCAGTAACTTTTGCATCAAATGTTAATTTACCACCAGGGAAAAATACTTCGCGCCCTGCTAAAATTACTTTCTGATAATTGATATTAAAACCTATTCTGGCATTAGCAAAGTTTCCTTCAAGAGTATCTTCTATAATCCACAGATTGTTTCCGGAGGTTATTTTTCTCTGATGACGATTTCTATTATTGTCATAATACGACCCGGTCCATTCTGTTAAACCGGCGGAATCCTCCTGTATGTTTCCGATATGATCAACCCTTAGCCAGTTACCGAGTAAAAACCTGCTTAATTGAGGCATTTGTTCATTTCCATCAAAACAAACTGTGTTGTGATGATTAACCGATTTCAAATTCACTTCTTCATCAGGCGGAGGATTATAGGAATATGTCCCTGCATCACACAATATATTAACTCCTTTATGCCACAGGTCAAAATGAAATACATCATTATGAGCAGGCCTGAACCTAAAATATGGCAGTCTTAAAAAGACTAAGGCATCACTGCTATGAAGAAAAAGATACCCTGTGTTGAGTATTTTGTTTTTCTTTACAAGGCTATCTTGCTTTTTAAATATTTCTGTTAAATCCAACCACTTGAGTGGTTCATCCCATTTCCCATTTTCATATAAGTTATTTTTAAAGAAAAGGGCACCGGATAATTGCAAAGAAGGCCTGAAATCGCGGTATGAGCATGAATGCAGTTGATTTATCATAGCCCCATCATTTGCACCGAAATTTGGCACATTACCATTGCTGGAGTCAGTTATATCGAATAGCCAATCAATTGCAGCCCTGACCCTTGAATAAAATATTTCGCAAAAAGGTTCCTGCCTGGTAGTTATTCGCCAGAACTCAGCATATGAGATAGTATCGAGTACTACACGGTGATAATTTGTAGAATGCTGCGAAAAACTACCATCAGGAGCTATAAGTTTTTCAACCTGCTTTTCAAGAATTCTCCTGCCTTTTTCGGAATAACTTTTTGAAAGCAGATACTTTTCATCATTAAGCATCATAAGCCAGCTGCCACCAACAAATAACCCTGCTGACTCACTTATGCCATGATTGTTATCCTGGGCTAAACCATAACCGATATTATTATTGATCCTCTCCAGGTGAGCATAGATCAGATCTGATAATACACTTGCAGGATTAAGATGATTCTTAAGTATATATGCCGCAATTAATAAGTTAAACACACGAAAAGCCACCTCTTGCCCACACTTCCAGTTTGGGCCTGTATTGACAGGGTTTTTTAAAACCCAATCGTTTATCCGGGTGTTTATACCATCCAGATAATCAATTTTGCCTGTAACTGCATAAGCTCTGGCAAGTTTTACAAGCCATTCAAATCTCGAAGCTTCCCATATATTTTTAATATCTCCCGCCTCCTGGTGAAAATCGCTTAGTTTAGTCCAGTGAAGATGATTATCAGGATAGTGAGTACCGGAAAAAGGATTAAAGAACCAGTCAGGAGGATTGCCGACCTTCTTCCAGTGAAAGGAATAATATTTTAAAAAGCCTGATAAGATATGGTCTGCATCATTTAACAGATATTGCTTCCACTCATCAGGATATGCTCCTGTCGTTTCATATGAACCATAAAAATTCTCGGTGGAAATTAATTGTTTAACCGGAAATTTGTATCTTATTATTCCAGTTTTTAGTGCAACCCTGTACAAAAAAACATAGGCTACATTCCATAATCCTAACCGGAAGACCGTTCTGATTACAATTAATAATTTTTTCATTCAGGCAATTTGAAAATCGACTGTAAGGTCCTTAAGACTGATATCAATTCATTAAAATCCAATCAAACTTGACAAAAAGTTTAATATTCAATCAATTATCAATTATAATCCAGATAAGTCTGTTTAATTTTGATCCACTTATTCTCTTTCAGGCTGCGAATTGCAGCAAAAGATGCCTGCGTCACATTAAGAATTTCATTAATAGAAATAATAGGATCCCCTCCGGTTTTAATTCTTTTAATGTATTCGTAAAACTGATTTTTATGTCCCTTGTTGATTTTAGTTCTAAGTTTTCCAGGGCCTTTTACACCAAAGGCTTTTGTTGAACGGAAATTATCCAGGACCCATGTGCGTTCAGCAGAAAATACTTCAACCCTTTCTTTGCTGTAGGCTTTAGATCCATTGGCAAAATAATTTACAACTGCATTACTTCCATTCTTGAACTTCAACAAAATGCTGGCGTTGTCTGTATTTTGTTGTGGATCTTTCCCCATGGAATTCATGCAAACAGATTCAATCTGAGAACCAGTAAGATAAACGCATAAATCAATATAATGGCAGGCCTCCCCTATTATCCGTCCACCTCCTATCTCCATATCATGAATCCAGACATCGGGAGGAATAAATCCTGCATTCATTGTAGCATTTATATTAATCGGTCCGGGATTCTCACCAAGGGATTTTTTTATGAATTGAGTATGAGGAGAAAAGCGGCGATTAAAGCCTATGGTAATTGAGGTATTATTTAAATCAACTAAATTCAGATGACTAATAATTTTACCAAACTGTACTTCAGTAATAGCAAGTGGTTTTTCGACAAATACATGTTTTCCTGCCTTTAGTGATTCTATAACTAATTCTGCATGAGAATTATGTCTGGTCGATATAAATATTACATCAACATCCTTATCTGCCAGTATTTCCTTATAATCAGTAGTACTATGTGAAAAACCAAACTTTCTTGCCAGCATCGTTCCTGAGACTCCTTTGGATGATGCAATATACTTAAATTCTGCTCCTGAACCTTTTAATGCTGGCAACATAGTCATTTTAGCAAAATTTCCGGAACCTATAACACCAATAACTCCTTTAGACTCTTTAAAAGATTTATCATTTAAGATGATTGTTTGCATACCTGGACCGGTATCCGTAATACTTGTATTATCAGAAAATCTTAAAATTGATGCAATTGACTTGCTTTGCCCGATGTTATCATAGATTGACAAATAATCAGCAATATCAACTTGCTCGGTGATCAGTTCTTTCACATTTAAAGATCCGGTACTAATATTATCCAGAATAGTCTCGAAGTTCCTTTTCTCTGTCCACCTGACAAAAGGTAATGGGTAATCAATCCCTTTCTGCTCATAATTTTCATCATATCTTCCAGGTCCGTAAGAACATGACACCTGAAAAACTAACTCCTTTTGATAAAATTCAGATCTGTCAATATTTAATCCCACCACACCTACCAGAATGATGCGTCCTCTTTTACGACTCATCTTGGCCGACTGAGATATTATTTCATTGTTTTTAGCTGAGGCCGTAATAATAACCCCATCCGCTCCTATATTTTCAGTAAGATCAAGAACAGCCTTTACGGGATCAGTTCCTTTGCTGGTATTTATAACATGAGCACCTGTTTTTCTTGCTAATGCACACTTGTTATCATCTATATCTAAACCTATAACTCTACAGCCATTAGCTCTTAGCAATTGAACTGTTAATAAACCTATCAGACCTAAGCCAATTACAACTATTGTTTCTCCAAAGGATGGATTACATAATCTTATACCCTGAAGTCCGATTGACCCTATAACGGTAAAGGCAGCTTCCTCCTGAGTTACGTTACCGGGTATTTTTGCCACCAGGTTCTTAGGAACACAAACATATTCAGCGTGATTACCGTTAGAGGCAACTCTGTCACCTATGGAAAAACCATCAACATCATCGCCAACTGCAACCACTATTCCAGAATTACAGTAACCTAACGGCAATGGTTCGTCCAGTTTATTAAATACGGTTTCAATAGTCGGCAATAACCCGTCTGACTTTACCTTGTCTAAAACCATCTTAACCTTATCTGGTTGCTGTCTGGCTTTGGAAATTAAACTGGATTTTCCAAATTCCACCAACATCCTTTCAGTCCCTAGTGAAACCAGGGTATGTGTTGTTTTAATCAAAAGACTTCCTCTGGAAACCTTTGGTAAAGGAACATCCACTAATTCAGTCTTACCTGTTCTAAATGATTGTAAAATTTGTTTCATTGATTTTTTTTATAAATAGGATGTGTATATTTCTTCGAGTCTTTTTACCGGGGACTCAATGTTAATTTTACCAACCGGATTTACACTTATTTTTTTTGTTGAGAAATGATCAAAAAGATTGTCTGGTTTCTTATATAAGAAACAACCATGTGGCCTGTCCACAACATCAGTAGCATACACAGGAACATTTAAAAATAATGACTCCTTTATCGAAAGTGAATCGCCATCAGTCGTTGTATTTCTTATAAATCCATCACTAAGCTTTAGAACCTCAAAAAAATCGTGAGGCTCAGAAATCCATAAAGGAGTACTTTTAAAATCGGGATAATTCTTTAAAATATAATTTTTATATTGACCACTTGGATCGGAAATAACCAGTCTGGATTCCGGTATTCTTGAAAACAATTTCAGAAGTTGGGTAATCCCGTATATTTCCTTTCCCTCCTTGTCAAAAGTCACATTAAATGCATTTGTACAATAAATATTAATCCCTTTAGATTTCAAAGCCTGAATTTCTTTGAAATGGTTTTCTGGAAGTGCATGAGTCTTTAAAGGGGGAATGAATGCTGATAGCAATTCAGAGCGGGAGTTGAGTTTCAAAGCCTTCCTGCAACTTTCCTTATTTAGCAGTATGGGCTTAGAGCACAGCCATATAGATAATTTATCCAAAATATTTTTAAAAGCTCCGTATCTGCCAATATTTCCATGAAAAGTTATAATTAATTTTTTGTTCAGCAACATGGAGAAAAAACACAGGAAACTACGGAATGCAGGATTACTTGTGTGTAAATGAATAAAACGATACTGAAGAAATTGTTTCAGAAAATGAAAAGAACTGATTTCAGAAAGACTACAGAACTTAGTTATATTTGTCCCGGAGAAAGCATCCAGGAGCCTTTTCACATGAATTGTTACACCTCCAATCGGAGGTGGGATCCTTCCCAATATCAAAATCGCATCAACTTTATTATTGATCATCAATTTCAATCGGGTTTCTCCAATACTGAATTAAACACGGTCATATATGCACTAACCATATTATCAAGGCTCAAATTATTTTCAGCGAACAATCTGCAGTTTTTACTCATTGATAGCCATTCATTGCGATTTAAACCAACAAGACTTTCAATTGACCTCATAATCGATTCTGGAGATTTGGGATTAAATAAAAATCCTCTGACATTATCTTCAACAAGAACAGGATTATCACAAACATTTGATGTAAGAACAGGCTTACCGGAAAATAACGCTTCACAAATAACATTTGGCAACCCTTCATAATAACTGGGAGAGATCAAAGCATGATTAGTAGCAAGTAACCCGGGAATATCTCTTCTTTCTCCCATCCATTTCCATACAGTCTTTACTTCGGTTTTTGATTCTAATAAATTCTTAACTTTCATTTCGTATTCAAAGTCGTCAGATTTACCTACCCATGAGATATCAGGCAACCACCTGTGCTTTTGATAAAATAAATCCAGTGCTAATATCAAGGTTTCAATGTTCTTTACCGGCCTGATACCTCCAATAGCAATTAGTTTTAACTTAGGGTTGGAAGGGAAAAATGTTTTATCAATATAAAATGCTTTTTCATCGTAACCATTATAAATGGTAACAATTTTATTATCAGGAAATCCGGCAGTATTAACAAACCAGCTTTTTTGCATTTCTGAATTTGTTATAACTTTATGTGCAAGCCTGAATATCTGTCGTTTAATCAAATAAGAATATTTCCCGGGTGCTCCAAGATATGAACTGCGATCTGAAACAATTAGTTTTGTTTTGCACTTAATTCCACTGAATAGCAGGTAAACACTGGGTGTGTCGAGGTAGGCAAGAGCAATATCGTATGTATTTTTCACTAAAATTTGCCTCAGGTGAAAAAATACACTAAAAGATATTCCTGTTTTTTCTTTATAATGATCTATAATATTAACCGAATTTTGCTCCAGGACCTGTCTGTGAAAATTAAACTCCGGATAATAAATAAATACATCAACCTCACAACCCTGTTTTCTCAAGCCTATAGCCAGATTAACCATTTGCCTTTGTGCTCCACCTGATCCAAAATGATCAATTACTAACAATACATTCATAACTTAACACCATTCCTGATGTTATTCAAGAACATATAACTAAATATCAGGATAAAAAATGCATTCACTGACACACTAAACATAAATGGTTCTTTGAATTCAATTATAAATAGAAAAAGGAGCAACAAGGATAACATAAGCTTTTCATTAAACCCTCGGGATGATAATATCATTTGCATAAAAAGAGCTATTATAAATGAATAGTACAAAATTATTCCCAGAAGACCTATTCCGTGCCACATTCGGACAAGGCCAATGTCTGATCTTATACGGTTAAGAGACCATGTGGTTGGATCTCCAAATAATAGAACTGAATTATCTTCAGGAAAAAACAAATGAGTTGATGTTAAAAAAGTAAATGTTTTAGATTGTAACCGACCATCACTATAGAATTCTTCAATATACCATCTAAAAACTCTGCTGAGAATATCCTCACCTCCTGCAGTTGTTATGCCACCAAAAAAATTATTGTATACATATCTGAATGTAAAATAGGATACAAGAAGCATAAGTGGTGCAATTAAAATAAAAAACCCTACATTCTTTGGTATTTTGAGCTTGAAAACCATGAGCATGAAAAAGTAAACACCCACTAATGGTAGCATTAGAAACCCAGTTCTTCCTGTTAAAAATATAGAAATACAGAGCAATCCAAAACTAAGGGATAAATAAAGAAATTGTTTGCTCTTAAAACTAACTGTCGATAGCAGATATGAGGTAAATAAAACTCCTAATGATTGTAAAACTGAAAGAGCTGCACCAGAAGAATGAGTTAAACCCCTGGATTGAAACAGGTTTTCCCTGTAGTCTATATTTCCTGTTTCGGGTATATATGAGAAAGTAAATTCTCTGAAATCCCAACTCAAAAAATATATAATAATAAAAACTGCCTGTATTGTTATGGCAACCTGAATAAACAGTATAACACTTCTAAAATCGTATTCAAATCTATTAAATAACATAGCAAAGAAATACCCTCCTATAAAAGAATGAGCAAACATTAGTAGTATCCCCGTTAATATCGTAATATCCTTAAGATCATACACGAATGTTATAAATGCTATCCAGCTTAATAAAACAAAATACAGCATTAATAAAAAAACAAACGACCTCCTTAAAATTATAGAGGTATCTGAAGTTATGCTTAGCAATATATAACCTGCCCCGGCCAACACAATTATCCTTGCTGTCGAAAGAGGGAGAAAGGTAAAATCTATTCCATATAAAAAAAAGAATAATAAAAACCCTATTGCCAGGGCTGAAATATATTCTAATTTAACAGTTAGAAGGTTTTTAATTCGTATTACCATTTAAAACTTCACAAAAACGTTTTACAGTAAAGAGCTTGCCAATCGGTTAAATATTATTTAATAAGTTTTTTGCCCTGATTTTCCATGTATAGTTTTTAAGGAAATCGGATAAAGCATTGTCTCCCAAAAATTTCCTTAATTTAACATCATCTCTTAATCTCTCAAGGCTTGTTTTCCAATCAGAAATATTATCCGGCACACAAAGCAAGGAATTAACTTCATGTTCCAAAATCTCTTGCAATACCTCAAGTCGTGAAGCAATAATGGGTTTAGCTGCAGACATATATTCGAACATTTTAAGAGGTGATGTCCACTTTCCGATATCACCATTGCCACCAAAAGTGGACATTTTTTCTTGATTTGGCATTAGGACAACATCAAAAGACTGAAGATATGAATTAACTTTTGAAGGAGGTTGATAACCATAGAAAGTGATATTTTTCAAGGACGAAAATTCCTTTTTATAACTATTCACCTCTTCATCTGATCCACCAATAATATGGAAATCTGCCCATGAACACTCTTTAGCAAGCAACATAATAATTTCAACACCTTTACCTGTATAAAGACCCCCTACATAACCTGCATTTAGTTGTTTCGTTTTATTAATTAAAATTGGCGAATAATCATCGGACTTATATTCATCAGCTCCGTCTGGACTTACAACAACATCGACATTAATTAAATTGTATTTTTCAACGAGATATTTCTTTAAACTATGAGTTATTACTACAAGTTTTTTCAAATTACTGCTTCTAATTAATCTTTTAAACAGTATCTCAGAAAACCTTCCAAAAACAAGAATTGGAGCATGAACTTCCAAAATTACTGGCAAACCGAATTTAGCAGAAAAATAGGCTCCGGCAACGCTTCTGCAAAATGCCAGATCAACTTTATTTATTCTGGCCTTAATTGCAGAAAGAAAACTATAAATAATGCTTCTTCCAAAAACAGGCAACCAGGGAATTTTAATAATCCGGAAGCATTTGTCTATTCCATAATAATCAAAATCGTTCTTAATTTCATGAATAACATTTGTCCGTCTGTTTTGTGCAAACAACAATACCGAATGGCCACTTCTGACAATAGCCTGGCACATTTTCATTACATGGACACTATTTGCAGATTTAGAAGGTATAGTGGAAGTTGAAATATATGCAATCTTCATAGTCTTTCAACCAAATAAATTATTATCATCCTCACTTACTTTAAGATTCGCAGCCAACCCAACTAATACATTAAAAGCATCACCATAATCCTTTTGGTTTCTCATATGCTCATTCCATAACTTATCATAATTCAGCCATAGAGCAATTTTATTACTTTTCAGATAATCAAAAGCTGTAAGCAGGGTTTCCTTATAATCCTTACGGTGCCTATACATTTGATCATAATCCAGGTAATTCAAGTTAATGCCGGATCTTATCCTTAAGTATGGATATTTCTTTTGAACTTTAGTTTTTATATAATGCTTCCCTTTAGTTAAAAATTTTCTTATTGATGCATTATGCGGAAGTCCCAGATCTTGCTTTGATGGTAAGGCAAAAAGCTTTGGAAATTTATAATTAAGCATATCCAAATAAAGTCTTTGTTCTCTTCTGTAAGATTCAGGAGCATCAAGCCAATACCTGATCCAGTTCTTCTCTGAAAAGGGAACAACAACTTTTATATTATTTTTATAATCAATAATGGTAGTATCCAAACGATCAATATCCCGAAATAACACAATAGGTGCAATACAATTTGCCTGTCTGATAACTAAATCCAAATAGTCATCATACCTGTAATTCGTATTACCAGAATCAAAACTTTCTGGCAAAGCAGGCTTATAATCTGCAGAGGGCAAAAATAGTGAAGTGCACCTCTGTTGTTTTTTCACAAATAAGTCTGCAAATTCTGCATATTCCTTTACAGCAGTGTTTAAATGACTCCCGGTGAGGGGATCTCCAAGAAACCCGCTCCAGATTAAACCATTTTTTTTCATAACGAAATCTATCGAAGCCTGATTAAATAAACCATCCGGAACATAGGTCCACGGAGAAATTTTAACAGATTTTATAATTGCTTCCCAATTAAAATCTATTAACCTCAAATCCAAACTATTGAATTTTACGCCGGTTTTCTTTCCAATCATAAGGCCTATATCGTAATCCAGTTGTCCAGGAACCCCGAAAGTTACAGTTTCAATTTCATCATTATTAATCCTTTCGCATAATGCACCCAGGATAGCACGACTGTCCCATCCCCCACTTAAAGGTACTATATGCTTGCTGGAGGAATTTTCGTTTAGCAACTGGTCGAAAATCTGATCAAATCTGTCTGCTGTTTCCATGATTGTGTATCTATTCTTTACTGGCCTGCTTTGCCAAAAATCATGGTTTAAAATTTCAGCATTACATTTATGTATGTACGAGTAGTAAAGATAAGTATCTACAAGATTACTGTTCATTTTTACAACATCAGTTTTACAGCATTTTCACAACTACAACCAAAATCCAATTCATTATCACTATATAGTTTGAAAAAACCTCTCAAGTTTTTGCACATTTTTCTCAGGATCAAATTGAATCATTGAAAATTCTCTTGCTTTATTTCCCATATTTTCTCTCAGGGTTTCATCCTTAATAAGATCTTCAGTGTCTGAAACTAACTTATCAAAGGATCTTGAATAAAATCCTAACTCCTCCTTCTCAATTAAGCCTTCAGGATCATAGAATAAACTTATTGTAGGCTTTCCTGATGACCATGCCTGAATTAAATTGTTTGGGAAGCCCTCGGGATCACATGTATGTACAAGGAATAGAGCATTATTCAACATACTAAAGACCACATGTAACGAACGAAGACCCAAATAATGAAAATTTTCTAAATCTTTCATGTGTGAAAAATAATCATACTTTGTATCCTGTATAGCACCTATCATTAGAAAATCTATATTCTTAAATCTGCAAGCCTTAGCCAATTTGAGGAAAATTTCAGGATTTTTTTTTGACTTTAGGCTTGCGATCCAAATAACAAAAGGAGCAGGCCATTCAAATTTACCATCTAACAGTTCTACAGAATTACGAATGACTACTTTTTTTCCCCTGCAAAAGTTCTTTAAATCCATATGATTAAGATGGTCAGAATTATTGCTGATAATACCATCTGCAAATAAGGGAACTGCAATATAATTAGAAGCACTTTTGAAGGATCTGTATATCTTTCGAAAGATTGATTTAAGAATTCCGGTGTCAATTACTAGCCTGAAAGTCATATTTTGATTTCGGCTTTCCCCACTATTAATCAACAAACGTGTATCGGGAATTGAGCTAATTGAATAGATAAATTTAGATCCGGCCAATTTTGAGATAAATGCCGTAACAAATAAACTTTTTTTATTATATCTCCAATATACAACATCAATCTTTTTTTCTTTAAGCAATTGATATAGTGGAAGTGGCTTCAAATCAGGAATGGGAATTACTTTATACTGTGTGTCATAGTGTACTTTTCTTCCTTTTACCGCAAAATAATAAACCTCATGGCCTTTATTTCCTAGATGCCTGGCAATTATATCACATTGAACTTCACTCCCCCCCAGAATATCGAATATATGCTGATTAATTATCCCAATTCTCATTAATTCATCATCATTTTAATACTTAATTTTTCATTACCTATAACCATATATCCTAAATAAATCCCTGGAGGAAGTCCTTTTGAGGGTTTCCAAAGGATTTCATATCGGCCGGGGTAAAGTTCTGCATCAACCAATTCATCAACCTTTATACCTGTATAGTCGTAAATATTAAATAATACAAAAACATGTTTTTGTATAGAGAATCTAATATTAGTATAATCGCGAAAAGGATTAGGGAAATTTTGTTCTAATTCTACACTTCTTTTTTCCTCAACTATAGCTCCAAAGCCTTCAAATATTTGCATTATGGAAGGTTCTTCCTGGCTCAAGGGATTAGTACCATTAAAAAACTCCTCAATATTAGTATATCCGTTACCATTGAAATCTTCATTTTCGTCTCCACGCCAAATATTATACTTTTCTCTCCATCCCAAAGGAATAATGTCATCCCCATTCCCTTCACCAAACAAGGTAACCCTCTTAATACCGGCACTATATACAGGCCAACCACCAACTTCATCTTGTGATTTTATTAATTTCCCTTTTCCTGATTTCCACTCATTGATAAGTCTTACATCAACTTCATCCCTTAAAGGCAAACTTGCACCTACATAATATTGAACATAATGATTCATTTCTTCAAATGATTTAGTTTTAGAAACCTCATTAAGAAACTCCTCGTCGGATTTAACTCTTTCAATTTGTTCCGGAGTGATAGGATCCCTAGGGGAATTAGCATCTTCTACCATTACCCAGTTATCATAATTAGTATCACCTGAAAATCCGAGGTTATCAGCAATATAAACCTTCCCAGGATGTGTAGTAGGATCCCATATACTTATTTCTTTTTCAAATTCTGTATCAGGACCAGGTATAAAAATGTTCTTAACTATATTAAGAGTTTGTGGTTTATCTGTTTTTTCATTCCAAATATTTATTCCCATCCAGCCAGGATTATATATTGTATTATTTCTGACATCCCCTAATCCCCCATTGCCCATTCTTGGATTTCTTTTACCATTATGAATAAAAAGATTATTCAGAATGGAAATCCTTTCAGCCCAAGGACCAACCAGTATACCCATTCCTCTTTTTTGAATATTTTTACCAAAGTTTAAGCCTTCACTAATAATGCTGTTTTGAATTGTAATATTATAGGAGTCACCCCATAAACCAATATTTTCATCTGTAGCCCAACTTATAGAACAGTGATCAATAATAATATTATGAACATCATCGCTTTTACCATTACCAATATCTATTGCATCTAATGATTGCCAATGGTTAAGCTTACCAAAATTCACATCTCCGATACGCATTCTCAAGAATCTTATTATAACATCATGAGTGCGTATATGTAACTGATTACCCCGAATAGCAACACCTTTTTCAGGAGCAGTATGCCCAAGCAGCGTTACAAAAGGGTTATCAATAAAAATGGGTTCCTTCAAACTAATAACTCCGCTTACAGAAAAGACAATTATACGAGGCCCTTCATATTCCAAAGCTTCCCGTAAACTACCTGGTCCGTTGTCATTCACATTAGTTACTTGTAAAACTACCCCTCCCCTTCCTCCTTTTGAGTATTTCCCAAATCCTTCTGCACCAGGGAAAGCAGGAACATCATTACCAGAAATATTAGTTGCCAAAAAGGTTGCAATTAAAAAAAACCATAAAAACCTGTATGATTTACTAAATATTAAAAAACTTTCTATCATATCTGCACCAGTAATAACTACATTTAACGATTACTTTTATTTTTCTGATTTAATCAATTTACTGAATTCCTTCTCAAATAGTTCAACATTATGATTTGCATCATAATTATTTTCAGCAAAGAGCATTGCATTTTTTGATATTCTATTCAGATCCTGTTTATTGCCCAATATTGAAACAATTTTTTTAGCCCATTTTTCAGGTATATTATCTGAAAGGTAACCATTAACTCCATCCTCAATATAATCTGAAAGTGGCAATACATTTGAACCAAGTACAGGCAGACCCATCATCATACTTTCTATGATTATTTTACTTAAACCTTCGTAATCACATGGATGACCTAAAATATCCACGTTCTGCATCAGCTCCCATAACTCCTTTTGGGGAATGAAGGGAATAACTGAAACAATTTCTTCCAAACCATGATGGATTATCCTCTGCTCTATTTTACTTCTGTTAGGCCCATCTCCAACCATTATTAATTTAATCCTGTCATCATTTTTTAAAAATGCCATTGCATCAACTATCAAGTCCTGTCTTTTTTGATGTACTGAAAACCTGGTTGCTACAAGAATAACAAGTTTGTCATCAAGCTTTGGGCCTTTCCACATTTTTTGTGCTTCGAAACTATCAACCCCAATATCTCCAGTAAAATACCTCTTATTATTCAGGTTAACCCCTGAATCTTCGCAAAGAGAATTAACTAACTTTAAAAGACCGGCAGATATATAATTGATACTGTCAACCGAATTAAATACTTGCTCATATTCTGCTTTCAATAAGGAATTCTTCTTAATTTGTTCATGCCAAAACAAACCAGCCATACGCATTACCAGAGCAAAGCTTTTAGTTTCCCGTTGAACACTAATAAAAAGTTTAAGAATATCTAATTCATAGTACGTATAAACAATATCAATTTTTTCGCGAAGAATGGTTTCTTTCAGTAATCTCTTTAATCGCTTTTTAAATACGATAAATTGATAAGATGATAAGAATTTGTTAAAAATTATAAGAATCAGGCGATCAATAAAATTTGGGAAAAAATAAACCTGAACCTTTTTAAATACCACAGGTTTATATTTTAATCGCCAGTTTCCCTTGCCGGTTATAAAAACCACCTTATTGCCATTATCTGCAAGCTTTTCAGCTATCAGTTGTAAAGATGATTCTGCTCCCCCAATTTTTGAAAATGCATAAGCTGATTTGGTAGAATATATCAGGATATTCATTTAACGGGTATTGTAATCAGGATTTGATAGTCAATGAATTACTCATATAGTATTTCAGTTTTGCGTATACCTTATATGGTATTCTTGACAGGTAGTACAACCCGGGCAAACCATATAAACAAAACAAGAGCAGGTTTTTTTGTTTGATTGCGATCTTTAAAGTTACAAACAGGTTCTTAAACCCAGATCTTATCTTGAATCTGGAAAACTGATGTTGAAAAATCTGAATATGCTCTTTAATAATATTTACCTTGATCCGATTACGCTCATCATCATTAATTGCTATCTCAAGCATCTTGGAATAGGTGTTTATTTTTTGTTTTTTCTTGTACTCTAAACCTTTTGATGCCCAGACCGAAGTTTTATGATATCTCCTTACCGATGGGTAGATATCATTCTGATATATACGTTTTCCATGTCGTGATAATAAAAAAATTAAAAAAGTATCACTGTTGACAACTTCGAAGTATTCCTTTGGAAAATCCTTGATAATATTGCGAAAAAATAAAGAGCATGTATGAGTACGATGCTCAACCGGCACTTTTTCCGGAGGTAATTGTAACAACTGATTTACCATTTTTATTTGTTCCGGATATCCTTTATCTTCGTTTATGCCAATGGTATTATGAAAGGATAAAACAAAATCTTTATTATTTTCCAAAAAGTCAACCTGTTTCTGCAGTTTTAAAGGATCAGTCCAAAAATCATCACCTTCACATAAAGCGATATATTTACCCTTAGCCCGGGGCCAAACATAAGTTGTTGATGGCTTTATGCCCTTTGAATATTGATTTACTTCCTGAAGTATTGGTATAACTATTTCAGGATACCGATTAGCATATTTTTTAATAATACCGGCTGTCCTGTCAGTTGAAGCATCATCATGGATAATAACCTCAACAGGAAAGGTGGTCCGTTGGCTTAAGAATCCTTCAACTGCATCGCCGATATAATTTTCATGATTATAGGTAATGCAGCAGACAGAAACCAGAGGAATACTCATTCATTTTTTGATTTTAGTATCCTTGCCGGGTTTCCAACAACAATTGAATTACCAGGAACATCTTTAAGTACAACAGAACCTGAGCCAATGAGAGAAAAATCACCAACAGTTACATCTTCACGTATTGTTGCATTAGTGCCTATGTGCACACCTTTCCCGATAATGACATTCCCGCCAACTACACTATTTGAGGTAATATGTGAAAACCTTCTCATCGTGCTATCATGACCCAGGAAAGAATTTGGCAATAAAATACAATTATCTTCAACAGTAG
This sequence comes from uncultured Bacteroidales bacterium, assembly GCA_964520585.1. Taxonomy (GTDB): domain Bacteria; phylum Bacteroidota; class Bacteroidia; order Bacteroidales; family PUMT01; genus PXAP01. The sequence continues at coordinate 12,084 of CAZFOO010000012.1, read as the reverse complement.
TATCCGGAGATAATTGTGACAGGGGTGCCATCAAAACGCCATTTCCAATACAACAAAAGCCCTTTGGGATTATTGCTGTAGGGTGAATTAAAGTTGCATAACGGTTGCGGGGAATATTTAATGAAGTGATTTTTTCATATACTTCTTTTTCATTTTTCATTCCTACATAACCGATAAAAAAATAAACATTTTCGTCTTCCAAATAGTTAGAAACATCTAATGACTTGCCAATAATTTTATAGCTCCTGTATTTTCCTATTTTTTCACCGACAGGCAAAAAATCATTTAAAAACCCCATAATTTCATATGTACCCAAATCATTTGCAACTGAAGCAGCAATCATTCCTATACCCCTGCCTCCTAAGATAACAAGCTTTTTCATTTTCAGAGAACTGTTTTATTTTGAATCATTTCATACCTTCCAATAATTCTTTTAGCTGTTACTACCATAGGCGGTCCAATAAATCTGTTGTTCATGACTGCTACACCTTTCCCTTCCTTTTCAGCTTCTGCAGCAAGTTTCAGCATTTCAAGAGAAGAATCATATTCCTTTAATGAAGGAGAAAAATATTTATGTACCAAAGGAATTTCTTTTGGATTTAGCACAAGCATACCTTCAAAACCAAGGTTTTTTGCAATAATCAGATTACGTTCCAGATCTTCCATATCATGAACATTAATATGTACTGTATCCACAGGGATAACCTGATTTGCTCTGGCGGCAAGAGCAATCAATGCTCTTGGAGTAAAAATACTCTGACCTTCATGATCATGCACCCCCTGCAAATCTGTAATAAAATCTTCACAACCAAACGCAATAGCAACAACGCGTTTACTAGCTTTGATTATGTCTTGCGCATTCAGTACAGCAGCAGAGGTTTCGATTAATGGTATAAGCTTAAATCTGCCTTTTTCAAACCCTCTTTCATATTCTATAGTCTCAAGCAATTTGTCAATAAAATATATGTCATCTCCTTTATATGATTTTGGATACATAAATCCATCAATACCTTCTATAGTTAATTGCGTCAAATCCTTTAATAACTCTCCGCTTTCACTGTCGTTGATACGTGGATAAAGACAATGGTTTATAAATTTGCCCTTTTTAACGTAATCAATAATCGTATTTCTGGCAATTTGTTTATTATCCTTTGGTTGAACAGAATCTTCAATATCTAGAAGCAGAACGTCGGCATTGGATTTTGCTGCACTATCCATAAGTTTTTTATTGTGTGCAGGGACAAACATTAAACTGCGAAATAAATTTTGGCTCATATCAGATAAAATTTTGTTTTTTTAATAAAACTGAACGCTTAAATTTAATAACATCCTCATTATTTTGATTATACCCAATGGTTTCAACATGAATAATGCCCCTGTCATGTTTTGATGAAGATGCTTTTTTTGATAAAATCTTTGTTTTAGCATAAATTGTATCACCAATAAAGACTGGAGCAAGGTGATCAATGGTTTCATAACCTAAATTAGCAATTGCCTTACCGCTGATATCAGGTACTGTAATTCCAACAACAAGTGAAAACACTAACGTGCCGACAACCAACAACTTGCCATGTTGATTGTTTATAGCATAATCAGTATTAATGTGAACAGGATGATGATTCATTGTCAGAAGTGAAAACATATTATTGTCACTTTCGAAAATAGTTTTTGAAAGTGAATGCTCGATAGTTTCGTTAACAACAAACTCTTCATAATAATGACCAAGTTTTGAGGGTTCCATTAGTTTTTTTAAAATTAAAATATTGTTTATTAACTAATTTTGATTTATTATCTTGATTATTTTATTCATTTCGTCATTGACCAAACTTAAATACAATGGTAAACACAAAATTCTTTTTGAAATATCTTCCGAAACTGGACATTCCTGAAAATCCAAAATATTGGTAAATGTATTTACCGAAGGGTAAAAATACCTCCTTGGGTAAATTTGATGATCATTTAAAAGTTTCAGCGTTTTTAATAATCTGTCTTCGGTATCAAAAATAACCGGGAAATATGAATAATTAGAAGTTCCCTGAGGAACACTTTGAAATTTAAGAAATTCTAATTCTGATAAACCCTCCTGATACTTATTGTACTTAATTTCACGATCCATTAAAACAGAATCATAATATTTTAAATTTGCGATACCCAATGCTGCATGGATTTCTGTCATTTTGCCATTAAACCCATCTTCAACGATATCTTTCTCTTCATTATGTCCAAAAAATCTAATTCTCTTAAGTTTCTCATAAAGCTCCGGGTTTTTTGTAATGCAACCTCCTCCTTCAGCAGTATTCAATAACTTAGTAGCATGTAAACTGGTTGCTGTTATATCGCCATATTCCAAAAGACTTTTTTCTTTATACTTAGAACCAATAGCATGAGCACCATCATAAATAACTTTGAGATTATGCTTTTTGGCAATAATATCTATAGCATCAACATCACATGGATTGCCAAAAACATGCACAGGCATAATCGCAACGGTCTTCTTAGTTATAAGAGACTCTATTTTGGTTGGATCTATATTTAAGGTTTCAGGATCTATATCGCAAAAAACAGGTGTGCAACCTTCCCATTTTATTGCACTAATTGTTGCTATCCATGTAAAAGGTGTAGTAATTATTTCTCCCTGAAGTTCCAGGGCTTTAATTGCCATCTGGATTGCTATAGTTCCATTGGCGACTGCGACGAAATTAGACAACTTTAATTTTGAAGCAATCTCCTTTTCAAACTGTTGAACAAGGGGGCCGTTATGAGTCAGGATCCCACGTTTCCATACACCCTTTAATAATTCTACATATTCATCCAGTGGAGCAAGAGATGGCTGAGTAACATATATTGGTTTACTGCCCATTTGATTTTGTTTTAAGTTCAGATATAAGCCGGGCCTGATTTATGTTTTGTAAATACTCCTGTTCTGTATTTTTCTGGAGTGTGATCAAATCATAAAAATGCATTAACATCTTTATAAAATGATTATCCGGGGGCAATTTTATGATTTCCTTCCCATATCCCGTTTCTAATTTAATAACAGGCTCAAAATCAGGGGGAGCAGTAAATATTCTATTTGTAGAAATTCTGCCCTTACTTCCCCACAATTCAATATTACACTGATAAAAATTGTCAAACCCAAATGCTACTTGGGAAAATAATGATCCGTTTTTTTGTTTCAGACAACCGCCTCCCCAGATATCAACATTTAAATTTTCATCATAAAATAGATTACCTGATTCAACATCCAGGTCATTCCCAAGAAAAACCTGAGAAATTTTAACCGGATATGCTCCAGCATCCAGCAATGCCCCACCACCAAGTTCCTTTTTATACCTGATATTATTCTTATCAGGAAATGGGGGAAATCCAAATGCACTTCTAATGCATCTTAAACCGCCAATTTTATTTTCCTGCAACAATTCTTTAATATAATAGAGTTGGCTATGAAATTGAAACTGAAAATTTTCCAATAATACGAGTGATTTTTCCCTGGCCAGATTATTCAAATATAGTGCATCTTCCAAATTGCATGCAAGTGATTTTTCTACTAAAACATGCAATCCTTTTTGTAAGGATTTTTCTATCCAGGATGCATGGAGGGCATTTGGCAAAGGAATATATACAGCATCCAGATTATCATCATTAATTAGTTCATCATAATCCTGATATGCCTTTGTGTTAAATAATCTACAGGTGTCTTTTGCTTTTTCAGCGTTTCTGCTTGCTAGTCCATATAACCTGAAATACTCACCTAAATCTATAATGGAAGGAATTACCGAGCGCAAAGCAATGTTAGCGATGCCAATTATACCAATATTTATAACTTCTTTCATATTAACGCAAATCAGAATATATATAACTCAGACTTATCCGGTTGCTTCGAAAAGGTTATAAGTAAAAAATTTACAATTAATTATTTAATACCTCATAAAAGGCTATAGCGAGTCTCTTACCTGATAATAATAACCGCTCACGTGTCCATGGTCCGCCTTCATATACATAAGGGTATTTAACATGAAGACCAATTTGATCATCCAAAGCATATAATCCTATTTTCCCGGGTGGGCTATAAGCAACATATGCCTTAAATTCTCCCGGGGGTCCGCATCTTAACAATTCAGGTTCGATCCTCATAAGAGCCTTAGCATATGCATTGGTACTTGCATCGAGGCTTGGTGAGCGCCAGTTTCCGGTTGGCTGTGGTCCATGCATATCCCACAAGTAATCTGCTTTATTTCCGAAATCCTTTTCCCATGCCGCTATGAGAAGGTCAATCGTTGAAAATTTACCGAAAAACTCTTCCAGCCAAACCCTGTTGTGATCTTTTTCACCTGCTGCATATAATTCCGGATTTCCCCTGTAGCGTCCGTCATTTTTTGCATTAGGATCTGGAGCTGACTGCAGATTAATTTTTTTTATGGCCATATACCTACCCTCCGGGTTGATATCCGGATAAACATAAAATACTGCTTTCCTACGCAGAAAAACAGCCCGTGGATCACTTCCGGCAAGGAAATTAACCATTCCTTCCAGCGCATAGTTTCCCGGAAATTCAGTGCTGTGCTGGCCAGCAGTTAAAACAACTTTTACTTTAGGGTTATTGTAATCAAGATCTGTTATTTGATACCCGTAAATATTTTGGGGAGGAATTTCAGGGTCATCAGGATATTCAGGATTTTTTGGCCAGCCAGAAGTTTGCCCGATGACAAACTGCAAATTTGCGCTTGAAGTTGGAGTTACCCAGGGAAGTTTACCAACCAATTTTGTATGGGTTGCGACCATTTCCGGGGTATAAGCAGGAACAGTATCTCCCAGAATTCTCCATGCACTAATTATATAATAATCCAAAAGTGTATCGAATGGATATTCAAAATAACTCTCATCAATTTCATAAAATATTTCATAATTGTCTACCTTCTCACAACCGTAAATAAAAAGAAAACAACAAAAAGTTATAATTAAAACTATATGTCGTAATATATTAATATACATGTACCTGAAATTTGAAATGCTTTAGCCTGTAAATTAATAAATGTAACATAAAAGAAACAGATTAAATGTATGATATAGCAGCAATTAAGCTTCGTGCCTGCACATTTAAATAGTTGTTAAATTTAAGAAAGGTATGTAACTGATTCAGGGTCATCCATATATAGTTTGGGGGTAACTCTGTGCCAATTTCATCGTCAGATAAAATAATCATATTTCTGTTTTGTTCTTTATAAAACCTGCCACCCTCTTCGGACTGTAATGAATTATATACAATCTGTTCCTTTCGGGCATTCAATACATAATCAAGAAAGGGAAGTGCGCCATGTTTTGTTTGTCGATAATTCCCTGTCAGACACTGAATTGTCGGCGCAAATTCAATAATATCGAAATTTCCGGCTTCAAGTTTTGCCTGAACTATAAAGTGCAGCACATTATTAATTTCTTTACAAACAAATGCACATAATCCTTCCTGCGCAGGCTCTACCATTGGCTGGCACCATTTTACAATTTCTCTGTTACCAATTTCGACATCAACAGGTATAACTTTAAAGTACTTATTTTCGAGATGATAAATTCCTTCATCATCAAAAATCCATTGTGTTAATCCTTCCAATGGTTTGTTTCTAACATCCAAATCAAAAATGCTTTTCAGGTGGGTCATAAAGGACATTATATCTTCAATGCTGTTATAGGCACCCTCTTGCGATAGTACGGATTTAAATAAGGCTTTTGATATTTGATTTCCTGAAGTTTCTTCTGCCAAAAAATTAAAGAAATCTATGACATTATCGTTAAAACTACCGTATGGTATGCCTGAAACGACAGTCCGCGTATCCATATTCACAAGATTGTCCTTCTGCATCAACTTCTTAATCTGAGCTAGTGTAAGCCAAGTGAAGTTATCATATACCGGTATATCATCCTCAATTTTAATGATTATGTTCCGGTTCCTTTTCTTTAAAAACCTCCCGCCTTGTTCTGATTGAAGTTGATCTAAAAGAATTTGCTCTGGCTTTGCTTTTACAAAATATTCAAGATATTGTGGCCTGCTTCCGCTATGAACTTGTGTATAATTACTCCGGGTTGCTTGTAGCGTTGGAGATAACTGAACATAATTTACATTTCCCGGCTCAATTTTTGCCTGGGTAAGAAAATATAATACTCCGTCAAATTCTTTTGTTATAAATCCAAGATAACCTACCTCAGGTTGATTGATAATTGGCTGCTCCCAATTACTTACATTTCCCCAGTTGGTATCTACGCGGATCCCATCTATGCTGAAAAATTTTCCTGTTTTATGTCTGATTGAACCACTAACACCTTCATAACTCCAGTCTTTTAATTTACTAAAAGAAGTCCTTATAACCTTAACCTTCACTTTATCATTTTGTTCCTTTAACCAGTCAATTACTTCTTCAGTTTTAATGAACTTATTAGAAGTACAGAATGCACTTTTAAGAAATAAAAAATTCGCAAGGTTTTTGTTCCAATCAGGGTTATAAAGATCCATTACGCTTTATTTTATCAATAACTATTGCTTTAATCTCTATATAACTTTCTAATCTAAATATTTCAGAGACTCCTATAATAATAACGATTCCGGTTATAACTTGTATCATTAGAATGAGGAAGCTGTTAATTTCAAAAAACATGTTGATTGATAGCAGAATACCTCCCATTATCAGTGCCAGCATAAAGGAGGGAAAAATGTCTTTTAACTGTTTCCAGCTTGAGTAGCTGATTAATTTTCCGGAAAGATATGAATTCAAAAAATAATTTATAAAGGAAGTGATAATCATTCCTAATAACATTTCGAAAATACCAATGAAAATTCCTGTAAGTATAATAGGGATGGCAATAAACTTCTTAATTACTTCGAGCTTTAAGTAATGGCCTGACCTGCCTAAAACTTTTAACATATTAAGATTAATTGCATGTAAAGGATAAAGCATACCAACAAAACAAAGCAATTGTAAATACATAACAGATGGGAGCCATTTTTCGCCTATAAGAGTAATAATTAAGGGTTCAGCAGTCGCAGCCAGGCCCATCATAAGAACAAAACTTATCAGCATTGTGCTTTTAATTAATTTTTGATAGTAGTAACGTAACCGGGCGATATCATCAAGTACAGAGGAAAGAACAGGATAGCTAACTCTCTGAATAATTGAAGTTAATTTTTCAGCAGGGAATTCCTTAAACTGATTAGCCCGGGTATAGAATCCCAAATCTGCAGCAGTGTAATACTTTGCAATTACAAGATTATAAATATTTTTATATACGGTGTTAAGTATACTGCTTAACATAAGTTTAGAACCAAAAGAAAACAGTTCCCTGAATGAATCTGTGCTGAATATCAGTGAAGGCCTCCACTGATTCCATAACCATAATAAAACGGTTGAAACAAAAAAACCTGCCAAAGACATATAGACCAGACTCCACACTCCGTATCCACTATATGCCAGAAATATTCCAATACTTCCAGCTATTAATGAGCCAAGAAGTGATATTTTGGTTTGTAGTTTAAAATCTATTCTTTTAGTTAAGATAGCCCTCTGTATAATAGAGAAAGAATTTATTATTAATCCTATTCCTAAAACCTGCAGAATGAGCTCAAGTTGGGGTTCATCGAAAAATTCACCTATTGCATTTGCCGATAAATATAAAATTAAGTAAAGAAAAATACTGGATAAAGTATTAAATATAAAGACGGTGGAGTAATCAGTTTGGGTACAGTCTTTCTTTCTTATTAAAGCACTTGAAAAGCCACTATCCATTAAAGATTTTGAAATTGCGATAAAAATGCTAACCATTCCCACCAGACCAAACTCCCGGGGTGTAAGAAGTCTGGCTAAAATTATACCAAAAACAAAACTAATACCTTTATTAGAGAAAATATCGATAAAACTCCAGGCAAGTCCCGAAATTGTTTTTTGTTTTAGAGATGACAAAATTTACAGGGACTGAAAAAGGCATTAAAAACCATCAGGATTGTTTATATAATTTATAACTGACGACGAATTTTTTTCCATAAAATCCGTAAAAAAATAAATATAAACCCAAAGAATATCCCTAAAACAAAATAAAGGATTAAGATAAAATTTCTTTTTGGAGAACTAATTTGGGTTGGGACAGAAGCTGGTTCTATTATATTAATAACAGGCGTTTCCTGCTGAAGATTAATTCGGGCTTCCTCTAATCTGCCGGCTAATACATTATATACGTTAAATGAGAGGTCATACTGGCTTTGGAGACGTTGTTCCTCGATTCTTGCTGTTTGTGTCAATTGCCCCCTGTTTTCATCACGAAATCTTGCTAAACGTTCTTGTGCTATATTAAAGTCCGCCTTTGCCTCTTCAAATCTATTTTCGACAAATAAAAAATCAACCTTTGCTTTTTCAGTTTTATATTCTTTGATATATTTAGCAAGCAAACTTGTTACTTTGTCTGCAACCATTGCAGCGATTACAGGATTAGGCATTGAAGAAGATATGGTAATTATTCCTGATTCACGATCAATATCCAACCCTGTTGAGTTTTGTAATTCCCTAACTACAGACCATTCTGATTTTGTTAAACTTAATACGTTATTCTGATTATTTTTATCCTCCTGTCCGTCATCTTCCATGTCTAAAGAAAATGAGGGTTCATCTTTACTGGCTGAATTAGAACCTGTGATCCAGTCCAATATAGTAAAAGGTAAAAAAATGGTGTACTTTTTAACTTTGTCTGTTGATTTCTGAATAAAAGATCTTTGTGATTTATATTCTAAAATATATTCATATAAAGTAATTTTCTCATCTGTGCCAGAAATGATAACCTCAAATTGCATTAATGGAATAATAAAAGGCAGGCTTTTTGTAATATCAGGATAATATCTTGAAGGAATGCCCTGTTCTGTATTATTAGGCAGACTTATACCAAATTGTCTGGCAAATCCCCCCATGTTATTCTGAACATTTGATTCCGGCATCAATTTAACTTCTGATGTGTATTCATCTGGGGTGGAACAGGTTTTTAGAACTCCCAGCATAACAAAGATGACTACACTGATATATATCACTTTTCTTTCACGCCAAAAGACAAGAAGAACTTCAACTAAATCAATTTCATCTCTTTGAGAATCGTTGTTTTGCATTTTAAACTCTTATAAATTATTTAAAGTCTGGTAATAATTGTTACAATTACAGCGGCTGTAGAAGCAATAGAGGCCATTACAGAAATAAATTCTCTCGTGTCCATCCGTTCACGATCGGCTTTCTGAGGAATGATGATTTCGGCGCCTGGATCTATTACAGGATTGGAATTAAAAAGGAGGAATTTCCTTCGGGCCTTAACGCTGCCATTTGCATTAACAATATACACCCGGCGTTTCAAGGCATCTTCTGAATATCCTCCTGAACGGTTTATGTAGTATTGCAGACTTCTTTTTTCGATATGCCTTACTTCTACTTCCCGGAGGACCGCTCCACTGACTTTAACGGTTTGTAGCTCCAGCGGGACCCTGATAATATCACCTTCCCGCAGGAAGAGGTCCTCTGTGGAACCAGGCTTTGCCATGATTTGAGGAAGGTTAATCCCAACAAAATTTTCCTGCTGTGCTACCGTATCAATAACCTCATCATAACCGGCCATAATATCAATGTCAGCTCTTTCGAGCTGCTCAATATCACGAACAAGAGTTGCTCCTTCCGGATATGCCTCAGGAGTTAGTCCGCCGGCTCTTTTTATTACATCAGAAATCCTCTCATTCCGGTTAGCAAGAGTATATGTTCCGGGATACATAACCTCACCTTCCAGTATTACATTCTGCTGAACATGGTAATCGGGTTTACGGCGGACATATACCTGATCAAATGGCTGAAGTATAAATCGTTTATCTTCATCTCTAAGGCTTAAGTCCCTTGCAACTTCAAAGATAAATGTTTCAGCCAAACGGTTTCCCCTGCTTGATGCATCTGATTCTCCAATGATCCTGCGGAAAACTTCAATCCTGGCTTCAGTAGCAGATTCGCGAAAACCATCTGCCTTAAGTATGAGGTCTTCAAGAGTCATATTGTCTCTGAAGGGATATTCTCCAACTTCCCTGACCGCTCCTTCAATAAGAACGGTATAGTTTTCTCTCATATCAAAAAGAGTCTGTATCAGTACTTCATCTTCGGGTTGAAGCGGAATATTATATTCATCCGGATCTTCCATGAGTCTTTCAAGATCAAATGACAAAAGGGTGAAATCAAAGTTATCTTTTAACCTGTTTATAATTGCCCTGCTCCGGTATGCATCAGGACGAAGGCCTTCTGCTTCACTTATAAGGTCATAAACAGTCATGTCCTCCCGAAGCTCATATTCTCCCGGGCGCCATACTGCTCCTGATATACTTATCCGGTTTTCAAACCTGTCAAGCACCTGATCAACGAAAACAACATCCCCATTCATTAACTCAAAATCAGGATAATTTTCCTGTCTTACGCTTAATATCTTTCTTTCGATAGGAGTATACCTGTGTATCCTTACCTGTTTGGTATATGCGGAATCGGCAAATTGTCCGGCAAACTGTATAAGGTCTGCGAGACTTTCTCCCTCTTTCATTTCATAAAAACCTTCCCTTTTAACTCTACCCTGCACATCAACTCTGGCAGTGTAAGGGTCAACCTTTATTATATCCTGATCCCTCAGACGAATATTATCAATCTGGTTACCATGTATCAGCAGATCATAAACATCCAGCTCTGCTGCAACTTCATTACCACGTATTACCTTAATGCTTCTGTAAGAACCAATATTATTGGGCCCTTGTGAATTATATAAAGCATTGAAAACTGTTGCCAGAGATGAAAGTGTATAATTGCCCGGTGATCGCACTTCTCCCATAACTGTTACCTGTATGCTCCTTAACTGACCTAGATGAACTCTGGCGAAAACAGTCTGATTTGCACTTCCGGGACGTAATCCCCTGTAGAGTGATCTCAATTTTTCGATAATCCGGTCACTGGCATCACTTATACTTAAACCATGAACATATATTGGGCCAAGGTTCTCTATAGTTACTGTACCCTGATTACTTACTTCCAATCGGTGAACATTTGTAGCCTCTCCCCATATATCAACTACAATCTCATCACCAGGACCAAGTTCATAATTAACGGGTGTAGGAACGTTCATTGATGGTTCAAAAGTGAGTCCCTCCTGGCTGAACAACCTGGCTCCAAAAATCCTTCTGCCAATAGCATCAAGTCCACCTTCGAGTTCAGATATAGTATCTTGAGTTAAACTATCAGGATCGCTAAATCCGGTTTCTTCAAATTCCTGCCTCTGACGTTCCATCTCCAGTTCTCGTATCCTCCGTGCAAGAGTTTCTGCTTCAGAGGCCGGCAGTCCTCGCAACCTTGCCATCTGTATGGCGTCATCAACCGATACCCCCTGGGCTTCCCCCTGTTCGATGAATCTCATTAATTGAGCATTACTTACATTTTCAGATCTTACAGTTGAAAGATCCCTCGCGTCCAGAGGAGACTGAGCTATGGAATCAGCAGAGGATAACAATGAGCCTCCGCAAAATAGGATAAACGTCAGTAAACGAATAGGATTTGCCATTCTAAGAAAATATCTGTTCGTATTAATTAATAGATGGTTAAGAAAATAAAACTGTAACTGGAGGATTCTATTGTTTTCAATTCGGACAAAGATATAAAAACCGGCAAATAAACAGGGGGGATTAAATATACTCACAGCTTCGCCCTCTGGGTCACAGTAATACTTATTAAATTAGAATAAGGTTTCCGTTAGAATTCCGGCAAAATTAACAAAAACCCCTAAAGATTTTAAATAAACTACGGGCATTCTTTTAATTTATTTTGAAGGCCATTCGGTTTATTATTACGTTATCTTTTATCTTTGGGTTACATCAGAAGAAAATTATGTTGAGACCTGGAAACTATTGTATTATATTATTTTTTCTCCTATGGTTATCTTGTGCCGGGGCCTTTTCATCGCCGGCACAAGATGAAAAAGGTAAGGGAAATGTCCATTACAACGTGAATATTCAATAAGGAATTGCCTTGCAGCACAATGATATGTTGATTTTTGTAAACC
>CAZFOO010000011.1:36438-66135 GCA_964520585.1 uncultured Bacteroidales bacterium | reverse complement strand
CTGTGTATAAACGCCCGCATCTGTTTCACGGGAAATACTGGAACCGGTAACATTACATATTCCAAGCACAAGGGCTCCTGCCTGCCGGGCAACACGCACTGCTGCAAGAGTATCTGCAGTTTCCCCGCTTTGGGAAATGGCAATGACAACATCGCCAGGTCTTATTACCGGGTTACGGTAACGGAACTCCGAAGCATATTCAACCTCGACAGAAATTCTTGCCAGCTCCTCAAGAAGATATTCTCCTATTAGTCCGGCATGCCAGGAAGTACCACAACCTACAATAATTATCCTTTCAGCTTCCTGCAGTCTGGGCATAACATTAAATAACCCGCCCAATCTTATATCACCAAGATCCGGCACTAATCTTCCCCTGAATGTATCCCTGATAGAAGAAGGCTGCTCGAATATCTCTTTTAACATGAAATGCTCAAAACCTCTCTTATCGAGCTCACCTGCATCAATATTAAGATTCTGCAGCTTTAGTTTCGGCTCATCAACACGGAGGGTCTTAAGAGTAAGCTCATCCCTTTTGATTATTGCAACATCATCATCATTAAGATAAATAACAGATTGCACATGTCCGGCAAGAGGTGATGCATCAGAGGCTATATAATATTCCCCACTGCCTATTCCTATAACAAGGGGACTGCTGCTACGTGCAGCAATAAGCTGATCAGGTTCATCTGCACTCATTACAACCACTCCATATGTTCCTGTAACTTTAGTCAGAGCTAACCTGACAGCCTCTTCTGCTTTCGTTTCTCCCTTCAGGTAAATATACTCGATCAGGTTGGCAAGGACCTCGGTATCGGTATCGGACTTGAACGAATAACCGCGGTTTTCGAGCTTTTTTCGCAGCAAAAGATAATTTTCAATAATCCCGTTATGAATGATTATAAAATGCCCGTTTTCAGAAGGGTGAGGATGGGCATTCACATCATTCGGTTCACCATGTGTTGCCCACCGGGTATGCCCTATACCAATGGTTCCGGAGGTATCCTTTCCCAGGATATGATCCTCAAGATCTTTTATTTTCCCGCTGCACTTATATACATTAGGTTTACCGTCAAATAGAGCTATTCCGGCAGAATCGTAACCACGGTATTCAAGAAGCTTTAAACCCTCTATCAGGACCGGACATGCAGGTTGTGGACCAATATATCCTATTATGCCGCACATGATTTAATGTTTAGTGTAAGTAATATCGAGTCTGGGTCCACCCTGAGGATGATCACTGCCTCTTATAACAGCTCTGTGGGGAATACTGCCAGCGTCTCTGACAGCAATATAAACAGAACTGTCGTCGTTTTCTCCGGAGATATAATCCTGCACCCAGTTGGTAATATTAAAACTGTATTCGCCGGTTTCAACATCCAAATTACCACCAAAAAAACGGTCTCCGAGAACCAGGTCAACTATTCCTGAAAACTCGCCATCCTGATTTTGTTGAAAAACGGTAAGCCTTATGGGTGGAGGAAAATCTTCTGAAGTAAAATCTTCTTCTTCCAGGGATAAGACAAGCCGTGCAGAATTAATGCTTACCGGCACGGAATCACGCCATGTGTGAAGCTGATCAAAGTCCAGACGGCTCATCACACCCCCGGCGCCCTGTAAATAAAAAACCGAATCAGCAGGTACCGTTAGTCCGGATTCATCATAAAATACAGCAGATGAATAGTCATGTTCAAAAAGGTTGATCCGCTGCGCACCTTCCTGAATAACATAATCATAGCGGAAACTGCTGTCGGGAAACTCAGCATTACGGTAAAACAGTGAAAGCCTGGAATACTCATTGTTAAGATTAATCGGAAATACAGCACCCGTTTCCCCGGCAGAACCGGCAGTAACATACAGCCCTTTCATAAAAGTAATAAATCTGCCAATAGACTGCATGACAGAATCAGGAGCATTAATGAGCTTATCCTGAAATTCCGTATTGGTCAGTGAAACAGCAATTATAGAATCCCCCGGAGAGGAATTGATTGTCTGCTCAGCTAGAACCTCCTGATCATAAATAATGCCACCGGGGTCAAGATTCGAATAGTAGACAGAATCGGGATCCATCAACTCGCTAACCTCATATACACTTATATTCTGCAATGCAGGCAACTCACCATAGTGACCTGTATAATTAAGATACAAAACGAGAGAATCGACAACAGCATTAACGCCAAAATCAACTGCGCCGGCAACTCCTACCTGTGTCAAAAAAGAAGCCTTCAGGTTGCCGAAGACCGGATCATCAACCTCACCCAGCAGGGAGCGTTCATGCCTGGACGCAACAAGAGAATCTCTTTGTTGAATCGATGAACTGACGGCGGTATCTTCATACTGGTTTACCCTGAAGCGGTCAGCCTCGGGCTGGATTTCCAGTCCAACAAAACTGGGATCCTCACAGGAGGAAAAAAAAGATAAGAATACTGAAAGCAGCAGGGGTATTGCAAAAGAAATACGTTTGCAGGAAAAAAGACTATTTAGAAACATTGAATGATCCGTTTAGTATATTATCATAAAAGTCTGAATATAGATCAACGTATTCCTTCTCCGATTGGTATTCCAAAACAGGTTTATTTTGTTTTGTAACATAATCAATAAGCTTGGGGTCTATTTTTTCAGAACCAAATATTATGCCGTCAGAATTATTTATAGCAAGTTTTGAAAGATTAACATAGTCGGGCGGATTAAGTACGCTGACATCCTTATCGCTTACTCCTTCAATCATAAGCTTTTTTTTAAATTTCTTGTCAAGAGGAGCAGGAAAATCATCGCTGTATATTGAAGATATGATCTGGGTTTGCTGAAACAGCGGATCATCATGGTACGCCTTCTTGAGATAAAGGGGCACAAGTGAAGTGAACCACCCGTGGCAATGAACTATGTCGGGCGACCATCTTAACTTTTTGACAGTCTCCAGCACACCCCGCGCAAAAAATATCAGTCTTTCGTCATTGTCCTTGTAATAATCTCCTTTTTCATCGGAAAAAGTACTTTTCCGGTGAAAATAATCTTCATTATCGATGAAGTACACCTGCATCCGGGCGCATTGTATAGAAGCTACCTTAATGATTAAAGGATGATCAGTATCATCTATTATGAGGTTCATTCCCGATAAACGTATAACCTCATGAAGCTGATTCCTTCTTTCATTAACACATCCGTACCTGGGCATGAAAGTACGGATCTCACGTCCGCGTTCCTGTGCTCCCTGCGGGAGATTTCTGCCAATAACTGACATCTCCGTTTCAGGCAGATATGGACTTATTTCCTGAGAAATGTAAAGAACCTTGGTCTTTTCCATTGAATTTAAGCCACCTGTATTAAATTAACGGAAACACCCGCTAACTGGCAAAAAATGAGTAGTGAGCTGGGCAGGTATTCCCTGGATTTGTAATGGCTGATATCCCTTTTGACTGATATCAGTGAATAATATATTTATATAATTAATTAGTTGCAAAGATAGTAAAAAATATTCAAATTGTTAAACAGTTACATCATTCTAAATAACAACTTAATAACTTATTACTTTAAATAAAATTGCCCGTCACTGAAAACGATGAACTAAAAATATCAGTATCTTTGGGTTTACCTATTTTTTAAAAATGTTCCTGTTCAAAAAACTCAAAGAAACGGATAGTTATCTCTCTGCAGCAAGAAAGAATGGCAGGTCCATCGGACTGGCACCCACCATGGGCGCTTTGCATAAAGGACATGTTTCACTTGTAGAACAGAGCCGTTCCGAAAATGACCTGACCGTTGTGAGTATATTCGTCAATCCGGCACAGTTTAATGATCCTCAGGATCTTAAAAACTATCCCCGGAACCTTGAAAGGGACCTTGGCATTCTGCTGGATGCAGGTTGTGACATTGCTTTTGTACCCGAAACAAAAACGGTCTATCCTAAACCCGACAAGCGGGAATTTGATTTTGGAGATATGGATAAAATTATGGAAGGACGTTTCCGTCCGGGTCATTTTACCGGGGTAGCCAGGGTTGTAAGCCGGCTTTTCGAAATTATAAAACCCGACAGGGCATATTTCGGAGAAAAAGATATACAACAGCTGGCAATAATACGAAAGATGACAGAAATGCTCAACCTGCCGGTTGAAATCAGGGGATGTCCTACACTCAGGGAAGATGACGGACTTGCAATGAGTTCAAGGAATGTGCTGCTGGATGCACAACAGAGAAAAAACGCTCCGCTTATAAACCAGGTGCTTCAGGGAGCAGCCGGGAAAAAAGGTGTTCCGGCAGGTGAGGTAAAACAGTGGGTGGCCGCTACTATTAAAAAAAATCCACTGCTGGAACTTGAGTACTTCGAAATTGTCGGCAGCGAAGATTTACAACCGGTTCACGACCACTATCTCCTTGACGATAAGCTTATCGGATGCATTGCTGTTCGTGCTGGCAGGGTACGCTTGATAGATAATATAATTTTTTCTAATTTTACCTCATCATGATGATAGAAATATTAAAATCTAAAATTCACCGGGTAAGCGTTACAGAGGCTAATCTGAATTATGTGGGGAGCATCACCATCGACGAGGACCTCATGGATGCAGCCAATCTCATAGAAAATGAGAAGGTTCAGGTGGTTAACATAAATAATGGTGAGCGCCTTGAGACATATGTAATAAAAGGTGAAAGAGGAAGCGGGCAAATCGGGATGAACGGTCCGGCCGCAAGAAAAGTAGCTGTTAACGATATTATAATTATCATATCTTATGCCATGATGGATAGCACTGAAGCACGTTCTTTTGAGCCTGCACTTGTTTTCCCGGATACTGTTACTAACAAACTTGTCCCCTGATTTGAAAAAGAACCTGATCAAAACTTCCAGGATACTGCTGTTTCTGGCCGCGGGTTTTTTTTTTCTGTTGATAGCCTTCAGGGACATCGCAATAGAAAATCTTATCGCGGGACTGAAAGCTGCCAGATATGAATGGGTATTGCTTTCTCTCTTTTTTGCAATACTTGCCTTTATCAGCCGCGCAGTAAGATGGATGATCCTTATCGAACCGCTGGGTTACAGACCATTATTAAAAAATACTTTTTACTCCCTGATGACCGGATACCTGGCTAATTTTGTACTCCCGAGGATAGGTGAAATTACAAGGTGCGGCTCACTGAACAGGACCGATGGGATACCGGTTGGTTCGTTATTGGGGACCGTCATAACAGAGAGGATAACTGACCTGCTGGTCCTGATTTTGCTTGCTGTATCGGTCTTTTTTATGAAAATTGACGTTTTCGGGAATTTTTTGTACAGCTACCTGATTAAACCCTTTGCCGGCCGCATCTCATCCCTGCCCGGTTTCCCCCGGGATTTTTTAATTGTGACCATGTTAATTGTTTTATTGCTGATTTTCTTATACAGGATTCTCAAACCCTGGCTCGGAAAATATAAATTATACCGCCGGTCTGCCTTAATCCTCAGAAGAGTGTCAGAGGGAATGAAATCGGTACTGAAACTGGAAAAAAAAATTTATTTCCTTTCACATACAGTTTTTATATGGGTAATGTATTGTTTGATGACATGGGCAGTTTTTATGGCTCTTCCCGCAACATCATCGCTCAATGCTCCCGATGTGCTGTTCATAATGGTGATCGGGGGACTGGGAATGGCGGCGCCGGTGCAGGGTGGGATGGGAACCTATCACTGGATAGTGAGCATTGGACTGGGTATTTATGGCATCTCACGGGAAGAGGGACTTGTTTTTGCAACTCTGGCGCATGAATCGCAAGCCCTACTGATGATAGTTATCGGATCATTCTCCATGTTCATAGTTTTTTTAAAAAAGGATAAAGCATCTGTTTCAGTGCCCCGGGAGGCCATACCGGAAAATAATACATAATAAGATGAGCAAACTTGATAACATTAAGTCCAAAATTCTATCCGGCAAATGTATTGAACGAATGCTGGCCTACTGGAGATTTAAAGACTACCGGATAGTCTTCACCAACGGGTGTTTCGACATATTGCACAGGGGGCATGCCGAATACCTTGCCAGGGCTTCGGAACTTGGAGATGTGCTTGTGGTCGGCCTCAACACAGACCGGTCGGTCAGGACTATTAAGGGCCCTCCCCGCCCCCTCCAGGATGAAGAAAGCCGTTCATTACTCCTGGCCTCTTTCTCTTTTGTCACCGCCGTGATCCTTTTTGACCAGGAAACTCCAAAAGAACTGATAAGCCGGGTGGAACCAGATATCCTTGTTAAAGGCAGCGACTACAAGCCCGAAGAAATCGTAGGGTATGATATCGTTACCGCAAAAGGAGGAAGAGTTGAAAGCATTGATCTTGTTGCAGGCTATTCTACATCGCAGATAGTAGGAAAATTGTCGGAAATGGATAACCGCAAGTAATTATGGCAAAAACAAAAACAGTATATGTATGCCAGAATTGTGGAGTGGGATCTTCCAAATGGATAGGCCGTTGCCCCTCTTGTAAAGAATGGAACACTTATGTGGAAGAAATAGTATCACATTCACCATCTAAGGTTTCTCCCAAAAATAAAGCAAGACCTGTACCGGAATTGTTGTCAGAGATGAGTCCCTCAACCGAATCCCGCATGAATATCCATGGAAAGGAATTCAACCGGATACTCGGCGGAGGTATGGTTCACGGTTCAGTCATCCTCCTGGGTGGTGAGCCGGGCATAGGCAAGTCCACACTCGCCCTGCAGGTTGCCCTTCATACCACCGTGGTAAAAACACTATACATCACAGGAGAGGAAAGCAGCAGGCAGATAAAGCTCAGGGCCGACAGGATAGGTTCCGGCAACGGCAATTGTTATATACTTTGCGAAACAAACCTGGAGGCAATATATTCACATTTGCAGGGCATGGAACCGGGACTTGTAATTGTTGATTCTGTGCAGACATTGCAGTCGGATAATATAGAATCTCCTGCAGGGAGCGTTTCGCAAATAAGGGAATGTGCAGCCGGACTGCTCAGGTATGCAAAGGAATCTTCCACACCGGTAATGCTTATAGGCCACATTACTAAGGAAGGGGGACTCGCCGGACCAAAGCTGCTGGAGCATATTGTCGATGTAGTGCTGCATTTTGAAGGTGATCACAACCATATGTACCGCGTGCTGAGATCCTTGAAAAACCGTTTTGGCTCAACCTCCGAAATAGGCCTTTACGAAATGCAGGGAGACGGACTCAGAGAGGTGGATAATCCTTCTGAAATACTTATCACCCGGCATGAAGAAAATATGAGTGGTGTGGCGATATCTGCCATGGTGGACGGTATTCGTCCCTTCCTTGTTGAAATACAGGCACTGGTTAGTTCGGCAGCTTACGGCACACCGCAAAGGTCATCCACGGGATTTGACCTCCGGCGGCTCAGCATGCTGCTTGCCGTACTCGAGAAAAGAGCGGGCTTCAGGCTGGCGGCAAAGGATGTGTTCCTGAACATTGCGGGGGGACTGAAAGTTACTGATCCTGCAACCGATCTTGCCGTGATAACCGCAATACTCTCTTCCGACACCGATCTTCCGGTGGCACAGAACACCTGTTTTGCCGGGGAGGTTGGGCTCTCCGGCGAAATAAGGCCGGTCGGGAGACTGGAACAGAGGATCAGCGAAGCTGAAAAGATGGGATTTCAAAATATAGTGATCTCATCTTTCAATAAAGCTGAAAACCTCCGCAAAAGCCATAAAATAAAAGTCCTTCGTGCCGGGAAAGTGGAAGACCTGGTTAAACTTCTTTTTTAGTAGTTATATTCATCATACTGACGTACAGGCGCTGAACGGAATAACTCGTCGCAATCCAGGTTTACATCAAACCCGGGCGGCTCCTCAAACTGGTCGTCTTCAGTAATACCAAGCTCCTCATCAGCATATACCTTCTCCATGAAAAGAGCCCACACGGGCAGTGCCATATTTGCACCCTGGCCCTGGGCTATGTTATTGAACCTTATCCCCCTGTCCTCGCCCCCACTCCATACACCACCAACCAGACTGGGTACCAGTCCCATAAACCATCCGTCAGAATAGCCCTGGGTTGTCCCTGTTTTTCCGGCCATCTGTCCGGAAAAACCATATTTTGTCCTCAGCCTTATGCCGGTTCCTTCATTTACAACAGACTCAAGAAGGTTCAGCATCAGGTAGGCTGCCTCCTCCGAAATAGCCTCTTCCATGCGTGGCTTAAACTCGGCAAGAACATTTCCGTGCCGGTCCTCTATCCTGGTAACCATTACGGGTACATTATAAACACCTTTATTTGCATAGGTGGAAAATGCCCCCACCATTTCATAAAGAGATATGTCGGAGGTCCCCATAAATACAGATAAAACCGGATCAATGTGGCTCCGGATTCCCATTTTCCTGACCACTTCAATAACCGCGGGGGGGTTAAACTGTTTCATAAGCCAGGCGGAGATATTATTTACCGAATTGGCAAGGCCCCATTTCAATGTGACCATTTCACCGTCGTAGTCGGTGGGTCCGGCATTTTTCGGGGTCCATATCGAATCGTTCACCTCGAAGGATTGAGACACATTAGCCACCTCCCAGCATGGAGTAAAGCCTTCCTGCATGGCCAGCGTATAAAGGAAGGGTTTAAATACCGAACCTACCTGGTTCTTGCCCTGCTTAACATGATCAAATTTGAAATACTTGTAATCGGGGCCGCCCACATAAGCTTTGATGTGGCCGTTTGATGGATCCATGGCCATAAAACCCGATCTCAGAAAACCTTTGTAATATCTGATGGAATCCATTGGCGACATAATGGTATCAATCTCTCCTTCCCATGAAAATACCGTCATGGAAACCGGAGTATTGAATGCTTTCACAATAGAATCATTAGAAACCCCCGCACTGTTAAGGGACCTGTAACGGTCTGTCTGTCGCATCGATCTCTCCATATTCAGGTCCACTTGTTCGGCGGTAAGGTCATCTGAAAACGGGTTCCGCTGGTATGTCCGCTTTACACCGTCAAAAGCCTTCTGCAGATCCTGACTCAGATGCTCCCTGAGTGCCTCTTCGGCATATTTCTGCATACGTGAATCTATTGTAGTGCGAATTCTGAGTCCGTCGCTGTATAAATTATAATTGGAACCATCGGGTTTGAAATTTTTTCTTGTCCATCCATAAAGTGGATTTTCGGCCCATTCTATGGAATCTTCCCTGTACCTCTCATAAAACAAATATGATTGTCTCATTGGCTCATTAGCAGTCAGAATTCGCCGCAGCTGCTCACGGAAATGCCGTGCAGGTCCGATATTGTGATCCTGTACCATATAATCCAGTTCAATGGGTAAAGCGGAAATAGAATCAAATTCATGGTTTGAGATAAAATCATACCTGTTAAGCTGCGAGAGCACAACATTTCTCCGGGCAATGGCCCGGTCGGGATTACGCACCGGGCTCAGCCATGATGGCGCCTGTAATATTCCAACAAGGACAGCCGCCTCTTCAATCTTTAGAGAATCGGTTGTGGTATTGAAAAAAGTACGGGAAGCGGTCTTTATCCCATAAGAGTGGCTCCCAAAATCTACAGTATTGAGATACATAACAATTATCTCATCCTTGGTATAATTCCTTTCCAGCTTCACGGCCGTAATCCATTCCTTGAACTTGGCAAGCCCAAGGTTAATTTTCCTGATCAATCCAAACCGGTAAGCAGTGGTGTCACGTGGAAAAAGATTTTTTGCGAGCTGCTGGGTGATTGTACTTCCCCCCCCGGCACTACTCTGGCCCAATAATATGGACTTCACAAACACACGTGCCAGTCCCCTTGCATCAATTCCCGCATGATTATGAAAACGAATATCTTCTGTTGCCAGTAAAGCATTTACAATATTATCAGATAGTTCGTCAAATTCAACATAGGTCCTGTTTTGAAGGTAATAAGGGCCCAACAGTTCACCATCAGCCGAAATAACCTGTGAAGCAATATTGTTTTGAGGATTCTCAAGATCTTCAAAACTGGGCATAAACCCCATCCATCCGGCAGAAATGAAACTAAACAGCAATATAAGTACCAACAGCGGAACAAAAAATATTCCCCAGAATATCATCAGGTATTTCCGGTGCCTGCCAGGTATTTTATTCTTTTCTTTATCCATTTCTATATAATAAATATGTTTATGTTTGCGGTTTTTAAAATCAATACTACCGGGTTTTAATTTAATTTCAAAATATCCAACTGCCATTTATTAAACGCCACAAAAATACTAAATAATATTTACTAAAATCCTGACGTTACAATGCCAAATGCAGATGATTTTTTTCAGTCAGATTAGATACAGACGGATAAATTTTTTTTATGTAAAATCCTCATCAACACTTTATAAATCAAAGCATAATTTCATTCCATGAGGATTCAGCGGACTGGAAAACGTATCTTGCTTTTTATCAAATAGCTTATTAATTGTTAAATAAACTGATTAAGTTAAATTATAAAATTTAAAACGAAGTATTTCCTGCTGCAAGCATAAATTTTGGATATTTTTTTAATAAAAATTTTATGCTTTTTTACAGGAGAAATGTTTTACTTTGTGCATTTTTAACTGATTCTCAAAAAGAAATAACATGGCTGACAATCTGGTAATAGTTGAATCACCGGCAAAAGCAAAAACCATAGAGAAATTTTTAGGAAAAGATTTCACGGTAAAATCAAGTTACGGACACATAAGAGATCTGTCCAAAAAAAATTATGGCATAGATATAGAGAACGGATATACCCCCCAGTACATTATACCTGAAGACAAAAAAAAGGTTGTTGAGGAGCTCAGAAAGGCTTCGGCAAAAGCCGGGACGGTATGGCTAGCCTCAGATGAGGACAGGGAAGGAGAGGCTATTGCCTGGCACCTTTTTGATGTTCTTAAGCTTAAGCCTGAAAAAGTCAGGCGTATAGTTTTCCATGAGATTACCAGGGAGGCCATTTTAAAAGCAATAACCAATCCCAGACCTATTAACATGGAGCTTGTGGATGCCCAGCAGGCAAGGAGAGTACTGGACCGGCTGGTGGGTTTTGAGCTCTCGCCGGTGCTATGGAAAAAAGTTAAGCCTTCCCTATCAGCAGGGAGAGTGCAGTCCGTGGCAGTACGACTTCTCGTTGAGAGAGAAAGGGAGATCCTTTCCTTCAAAAGTTCTTCGGCTTTCAGGGTAACCGCCATTTTTGAAACACAAGATAAAAACGGTTCAAAAACCAGATTCCGGGCTGAATTACCTAAAAGATTTCCCGACATTGACAGCGCAAGGGAGTTTTTAAACCAGTGTACCGGATCTGTTTATGAAGTTACCGGCATTAGCACCAAACCTTCAAAAAAATCACCATCTGCACCTTTTACAACGTCAACACTGCAGCAGGAAGCCGGCAGAAAACTTGGATTTTCCGTTGGCCAGACCATGTCTATTGCCCAGAGGCTTTACGAATCAGGTAAGATAACATATATGAGAACGGACTCCCTGAATCTTGCCGATTCTGTATTGTCCGCCACAGCCTCTTTGATCAAATCAGATTTTGGAGATAAATATCTTAATACCAGAAAATATAAAACCAGCTCCAAAGGAGCCCAGGAAGCCCATGAAGCAATCAGGCCCACCTACATAGAGAACAGGGATGAAGGCAGTAATGCCAACGAGCAGAGATTATACGAACTTATCTGGAAACGTACCGTTGCCTCACAAATGAGTGACGCAAAGTTTGAAAAAACCACTGTGACCATTAGCGTGTCAAAAGCTGAGGAAAATTTCGTAGCTACCGGTGAAGTCATGAAATTTGAGGGGTTCCTTAAAGTATATATGGAATCACACGATGAAGAACAGGAGGAACAGGTGAAAAGCCTGCTCCCACCACTAAAAAAGGGCGAATCGCTTACAGCACGTGAAATAACTGCCAGCGAACGCTTCAGTCAGCATCCTCCCAGATATACAGAAGCGAGCCTGGTAAAAAAGCTGGAAGAGCTGGGCATTGGCAGGCCCTCCACCTATGCTCCAACTATCTCAAATATCCAGAACAGGGGATATGTGGTAAAAGAAGACCGGCCAGGTACTCCAAGAGAATACCGGGTTATGGAACTTAAAGACAATAATAACCTGAAAGAAGATACCCGCACCGAAATTACCGGTTCAGAAAAAGCAAAATTGTTCCCCAACGATATAGGCATGGTAGTCAATGATTTTCTGATGGATCATTTTAATGACATATTAGATTACAACTTTACTGCAATTGTTGAAAGGGAATTTGATGATATAGCCGAAGGCAAGCTTTCCTGGCCAAAAATGATAGACAAGTTTTACGACCCTTTCCATAAAAAAGTAGAAAAAACAATCGAGACATCTGAGCGGAACAAGGGTGAAAGGCATATTGTGACTGATCCTGAAACCGGAAAAAATCTTTATGTGAGAATCGGAAGATACGGTCCAATGGCCCAGATAGGCGAATCAGATGCAGAAGAAAAACCAAAATTCGCAGCACTTCGTAAAGATCAACGTCTGGAGACAATCACCCTGGAAGAGGCTCTTGAACTTTTTAAGCTGCCAAGAAAACTTGGTCAATTCGAAGATGAGGATGTTGTAGCCGGAATTGGCCGTTTCGGGCCATACATCAGGCACGATAATAAATTCGTTTCCATCAGGCAGGATACCGACAGCCCTTATACCATTGAACTGGATCGTGCTATTGAGCTTATCCTCGAAAAACGTAAGGCTGAAAAAGAAAAAATAATAAGGGTATTTGAAGAACCAGAAGGCATGGCAGTTCTAAAGGGAAGATGGGGCCCTTATATTTCTTATAAGAAAAAGAATTACAAAATCCCGAAGGATGTTGAACCGGAAAATCTCACCAGTAAAGAGTGCCTTGATTTAATCAGTAAACAAAAAGATAAACCAGCAAAAAAGAAACCTGGCGGAAAGAAAAAACCACAAAAAAAGAAATAGCCGGCAATGAATATAGAGGACTATTTTGAACCGGTACTGGTAGAAACAGATTACCGGATAGGAGAAAAAAATGCTTTCGGATCACGGGTAAATCAATATAAAGCTTATGGTGAATTCCCGGATTGGGAAAATGCCGATATTGCAATTTTAGGCTTATCTGAGTACCGTAATATCCACAAAACCAATTGCTGCAATGCGGCTGATCAGACAAGAAAATGCCTGTATGGATTATCGCAAACAAGCAGGCAAATGAAAATTGCCGATCTGGGAAACCTAAGGGAAGGAAAAAGTGTAAATGACAGTCTGGCTGCCCTAAGGGATATAGCAGCAGAATTACTTGAAAAAAAAACCATCCCCCTTATCATAGGTGGCAGTAAGGGCCTGACCCTGGGATTGTTTCATGCCTATGAAAAAAACAAATCCACCATAAACCTGACGGCGGTGGACAGTCAGCCGGGACTTTCAGCAAACCATTATGATGATATAGAAAAGGATTCATATCTGGCCGGTATTATTGCCTCAAAATCAAAATACCTTTTCAATTACACCAATATTGGTTACCAGTCATATTTTGCCGGAACTAATGAGACAGATCTGCTTGAAGAAATGCTTTTTGACTTTTTCAGGCTGGGCATGGCCAGGGAAAACCTTGAAGAAATGGAGCCGGTGATCCGCGACACCGACCTTTTGATGATAAGCATGTCGTCAATAAGACAATCTGATGCCCCTGCTGCGGTGTTTCCTTCGCCCAACGGTTTTGCAGGCGAGGAGGTCTGCCAGCTTGCCTGGTACGGCGGGAAAAGCGAGAGGCTTTCCAGTATAGCTATATTTGACTGGTATTCGGAATATGACATCAGAAATCACACGGCACATCAGGTAGCTCATATCGCATGGTACTTCATCGATGGCTATTACAAAAGGAAGAACGAGTATCCCTTCAGACCATCAGCCGATTGCACAAAATATATAGTCAACCTTACGGCTTCAGGAAGTGATATCATTTTTTATAAAAGCAATATCAGTGAACGCTGGTGGATGGAGGTTCCCTCCTCCAGGCTCCCTTCCGCCATGATGGTTGCCAGTTCCTACCAGGATTACCAGATGGCGTGCAGGCAGATAGTACCTGAACGGTGGTGGCAGAATTTTAAAAAGATCAATCATTAATCAAACTTTAAGGCATTAATTTCGAGATATTTATATAATTACCGCTGTTTTTTTTAAATTTTTTCACTTAATTAAGAAACATTAGTCACATTCGATCAGTATAAATACCAACATGTTTGAAAACAGCGGAGAAACTTTAACGATTTGTGGGAAATAGTTTTTTTTATTTACTTTACGGGTCACTATTCCAAAATCCACTTAAATAAGGGGAGTCTCCGGCAAATATGAAAAGAATTTTAATCTTAGTTTTTTTCACCTTGTTCATGAACATTAGTCATGCACAACAAGATCCTCAGTTCAGTCAAAATATGTTTAATATAATGATGTTTAATCCGGGATACGTAGGAAGCAAGAATGCGATTTGTGCATCAGCCCTTAACCGCCAGCAATGGATGGAGTTTGAAGGAGCACCTGTCACATCGGTGTTCACTGTAAACTCGCCTTTCAGCCTGTTTGGCACGGACCATGGTGCAGGATTACACATTCTGAGTGATGAACTTGGTTTTGAGAGCAATTTGAGTATCAACCTCTCCTACGCCTACAGGATGGATATCGGTTCAGGTAAACTTGGAATCGGACTGGGATTTGGAATGATAAATTCATCGCTCGATGCTGAATGGTTCATTCCTTCGGGAGATTCGCATACACCGGCATCGGGTGACCCGTCCATACCTGCCGGCAATGAGAATGCCATGACAATGGATTTTTCCGCCGGTTTATTTTATTACACCGAAGATCTTTATTTAGGCCTTTCATCAACCCACCTGAATGAGTCACAGATAGAATACAACGCAGAAGCAACTCCTTTTCTGAGCAGGCATTATTACCTTACTGCCGGTTACACCTTATATCCACAAAATCCGGCTTACCGTGTTCTTCCTTCATTAACCATACAATCAGACGGTGTCATGACACAATTTAACATTGGAAGTGCCGTTGAATATGACGGTAAGGTCTGGGCAGGATTATATTACAGGTTCGGAGCGGCAGTGGTTGGGATGGCAGGCTTTGAACTTTTTAACGGCATCAATATCGGTTATTCATATGATTTTTCTACAACTGCAATAGGCAGTCACAATAAAGGAACTCATGAATTTATGCTTAGATATTGTTTCGATCTGGGAATAGACCGTAGTCCCCAAAAATACAGAAGTGTAAGAATATTATAATACAACATACTATTTCCAAACAAAGAAATTTGCATAATACATTAATATTTAGAGAGTTATGAAAAGAGTAGTTTTTTTAGTAACACTTGCTGCCATCATCCTGACCGGATGCGGCAGAGCCCCCAGCGGAGAGCTTGTTGGAGTACAGGGAAGGAAAGACTGGCATGAACCCGATCCTTACGGTATGGTTTTTGTCCCCCAGGGAAGTTTTATGATGGGGCCCAGCGATGAGGACGTGATGTTTGCCCAAAATTCATTTTCCAGGACAATATCGGTTGATGCTTTCTGGATGGATGAAACTGAAATAACCAACAATAAGTATCGTCAGTTTGTTTATTACGTGAGAGACTCCATCATGAGAAGGCTGCTGGGAGAACAGATTGAAGAATTTATCATAACAGAGGATGAGTTCGACAGACCACTGGACGAGCCGCGCATTAACTGGGATGCGGGGATTGACCTCAGGGATGAGGAGATCAATGACATCCTTGAAGAAATTTATTACACGGAAGATGAGCGCTTCTGGGGAAGAAAAGAACTTGATACCAGAAAACTTAACTATGAATATTTCTGGGTGGACTATGAACAGGCAGCCCGCCGTTCGAACCGGTGGAATCCTGAAACTCAGGAGTATGAAGGAACCGTATTTAACCAGCAGGGAGAAGAGGTCCCAATCGTTAACCGTTCTTCATTCGTTTTACGCGATGTGGTGAATGTTTATCCCGACACACTGGTGTGGATCCATGATTATACATATTCCTACAATGAACCTATGGCAAATATGTATTTCTGGCACCCTTCATACGATGATTATCCGGTGGTAGGAGTTTCATGGAAACAAGCCATGGCTTTTGGGATATGGAGAACAAACCATCTTAATGAACATCTTTCCGAAAGGGGAAATGGTTTTGTACAAAACTACAGACTACCCCTCGAATCTGAATGGGAATATGCTGCAAGGGGAGGAATTGATCTTTCCATGTATCCCTGGGGAGGTCCTTACACCAGGAATATGGAAGGATGCTTCCTGGCTAATTTCAAACCTATGCGTGGGAATTATACCGATGACGGATGGCTTTATACCTCGCCGGTAGCTTCATTTGAGCCAAACGATTTTGGTCTGTATGATATGTCGGGAAATGTAGCAGAATGGACTGAAAATGCCTATGACGAATCATTTTACACCTTCTCCCACGATATGAATCCCAACTATAAATATAATGCCCTGCCCGATGATCCTGCCGCACTTAAGAGAAAGGTGGTAAGAGGGGGCTCCTGGAAAGATATTGCGTATTACATGCAGGTAAGTACCAGAACCTATGAATACCAGGACACAGCGAAATCATATGTTGGATTCAGAAACGTCCGCTCTTATCTGGGCGATGGCATGTAGATTTTTTTGAAAAGAAATATACCTTGAAATAATATTTCAACGTTTTACTCATTAACTAAAGACAGGCAAAAGAAACAAAGCAATTAAACAAAAAGCCTGAAAGCAGGGAGCCAGGCAGCAAAATTATAACAGTCCGTTTGACATTTACTTGCCCAAAATCATTAGCAGCATAAGTCTTCGATTATCCCTGGAATAAGAAACAGACCATAAACATTGAATAACTAAAAAGTAATAAGATGAAATTTTCAGAATTAGTTCATAGCTCGGGTTGGAAAAATTTCATGGCGAAATTGTACGGTATAGGCGCGGCCGTAGTGATCTTGGGCGCCTTGTTTAAGATCCAGGGCTGGAACGGTGCAGGTATAATGCTGACCGCCGGACTGGGTACCGAAGCGATAATCTTTTTCTTTTCCGCCTTCGAGCCACTGCACGAGGAGCTGGACTGGACACTGGTGTATCCTGAGCTGGCCGGTATGCATGAGGATCCTGACGAAACAAATGCAGTGCAGCAAAGACGCCCGGCACACTCTCAAAACTATCAAAACTATGAAGGTAGCGGTTCAGGCGGTGGAGGGAGCACTGCGGCATTGACAAAATTTGACCAGATGATTGAGAATGCCGAGATAACACCTGATCTTTTTGAAAAACTGGGTCAGGGATTGAAAAACCTTAACCTGACCACGGCTAAGCTGGCAAATATATCCGATGCCAGCCTGGCAACAAACGAGTATGTTTCCAATATCAAGAATGCTGCATTATCAGTCAACTCACTTACCGATTCTTTTGAAGAATCATCCAAAAACCTGAAAGGGAAGGTAGATGTCTTGTCTGACTCATACAAAAAGAATTCAGATGTACTGGATAATTCTACCAGTCAGCTGGCTGCCTCATACAACCAACTCGCCGAATCTGTCAATTCAGAAAATTCAACCATAAGTGAGGGAAACAAAAATATTGGAGAAAAGCTGGGAGCTCTAAATAAAAATCTCTCTGCACTGAATGCAGTATATGAACTGCAGCTGCAAAATAATAATGATCATCTCAAGGGTTCACAAACCCTTTACAGTGATTTCAGTAAGATAACAAATAATCTCAAATCATCCGTTGAGGAGACTGAGAGGTATAAGGATGAAATAGGTAAACTTAGCCAGAACCTGTCTGAGTTAAACTCTGTCTATGGCAATATGCTTTCCGCCATGAGTGTAGTTAACCGGAAAAGATAAAATCCCAAAAACTAAATTATCCCCGATATTATGGCAGGTGGAAAAGAAACCCCGAGACAGAAACTGATAGGTATGATGTACCTTGTGCTGATGGCAATGCTGGCAATCAATGTATCAGTATCTGTACTGGATGCCTTTGTGGTAGTTGACGAGGGCCTGACCAAAACAACCCAGAATTTTTCGCAGCAAAACGATGCAAAATATCGCGAATTTGCAAAAAGACTGGCAGAGAACCCTGTACGTGTCAGGCCATGGAAAGAAAAGGCCGATGAGGTAAAGGTCAGGGCAGATGAACTTTTCGAAAAAATTCAGGGTTATAAACAACAAATTGTAAATGCAACTGAAGGCGAAGGAAATGAAGCTATTGACGCTGAAGGAAAGATTATAGGAGAGAATATTGGAGCCAAGGAGGATAAAAATTCACCCTCTGAGGTTATGCTATCAGAAAGGGATCCGAAGGCAACCGAACTAAAGAACAGTATTGAAGAATACAAAGAATTTCTGCTGGGATTAATTGATGAACAAGATGAGGACGTAAGGCAATCCATCGAGGGGAATCTGGATACAACAGATCCGCCACCAAAAGAAGGTGCAACAATTACCTGGGAAAGGCAGAATTTCTATTATATGCCCATGATAGCTACCATAACCCTTTTATCGGGTATGCAGGCAGATGTCAGAAATGCCGAAGCCGATGTGATAACATATCTCCTGAACCGGATTGATGCAGGCTCTTTCATGTTCAATGCACTTGAAGCCACGGTAATACCACAGTCAAATTATGTTTTCAGGGGGGATGACTTTGAAGCAAGTGTATTTATCGCAGCATTTGACACTACCCAGGCACCTGAAATACTCGTAGGGCAATATGAAACTATTGAAAAGGAAGACGGGTCAGTCGATTATGAAATGGTAGGGCGTCATGATACACTTCCTGTAGAACAGGGCAAGGGTATATTCAGAAGACGGGCTTCTTCAACAGGTTATCACACCTGGGGTGGATTGATACGGCTACGCGCCCCTGACGGTTCTTATATCAGCAAACCCTTCAGCAATGAATACCAGGTAGCCGAACCCAACCTAATAGTATCGCCGAGCAAGATGAACGTATTCTACATGGGAATAGAAAATCCTGTAGAAATATCTATTCCCGGACTTGCAGCAGACCAGATCAATGCTTCGGTAAGCAACGGTTCTATAAGAAGGGTTTCCGGAAGTAGTTACATCGTCGTACCACGGCGGCCCGGGGAGGCACTTGTTTCGGTAACTGCAAATGTTGATGGTGTCTCCAGAAATATGGGATCAAGGGATTTCAGGGTGCGGACCGTGCCTGACCCGGTTGCCACCATTGCTGGCCGGAAGGGAGGGAACATTGGACGAAACGTGCTGCTGGCGCAGACCGGTGTTCTGGCCGAAATGGAAAACTTCGATTTTGACCTTACCTTCACCGTCACCGGCTTTACCGTTTCAACAGTACAAAGGGGGTTTGTCGTGGACCAGAAGTCCCCCAGCAACCGTATAACAGATGCCCAGAGGCAGATCATTCGTGATGCAGGCAGAAATGACCGGATATATTTTGACGATATAATCGCGGTAAGTCCGACCGGTGATGAAAGAAGACTTCCGCCGGTGAGTTTCATAATAGATTAATGATTAAATATTTACAAATCTTATATACTAACAGAGATGAAGAAATTAGCAGTAATATTATTGATCGGGGCAGGACTTTTTCTTGCCGGCAACTCTGAGTTGATGTCGCAGGACCTTACAACCGGAAGTATTTATGAGAAAGAAAATGTACCTTACCGGAAGCCGGTGCCTTTGCCTCATCTGCGCGAAGCTGACATTGTATGGTCAAGGATGATATGGAGAATGGTAGATCTCAGACAAAAAATCAATCATCCCCTTTATTTTCCAACCGAACCTTTCGGATCAAGGATGAGCCTTATTGATGTTCTATACAACGGGATAAAAAATGGCGAAATGCAGGTTTACCAGGACGACCAGTTTGCAGCCGAAATGGACCTGGAGACTGTTGAGGCCAACCTTGGTGCAGAGACCGAAGTCCAGACTGTTGTCGACGTTGAAACAGGAGAGCAGGTCCAGAGGGAGATAGAGGGTGAAGTCCGCACATTTGAGGTCAGGGAGTACCTTATCCTGGAACAATGGTATTTCGACAAACAGCATTCGACCTTCGGGTCAAGAATAATCGGATTTTCTCCGATCAGGGTTTTTCAGAGAAGGGATGAAGAAGGCAATCCAACAGAAGAGACACTGAAGCGCCAGGTATTCTGGGTATATTATCCACAGGCCAGGGAGGTGCTCTCCAGGAGCGAAGTACACACCCGGAATAATGATCTGGCTAATCTTTCTTTTGATGATGTATTTCTTCAGAGGCTCTTTTCAGGATATATTTACCGCGAATCCAATGTTTACGATAACAGGGCGATAATGGATTATGCCATGGGACGTGATGCACTTTATGAGTCAGAAAGAATACAAAATGAAATATTCGATTTTGAGCAGGATCTCTGGGAATATTAGCAAAGACAACCTTAAATAAAAAAAACCGGAAATTTATCCGGTTTTTTTTATTTAAGCAATTTAACCCGGCAAGACTCAAAGTTCCGGCAAGTTAAATATCAAAATCACCATTCTACAAATATTCCTCTCCCTTCCCGATCTTTACATCATTTGCAAACTGCTTTATTCTCTGCTCATCCTCTTTTCGGCAAACAAGCAGGATATTTCCGGATTCAACTACCACATATCCTTCCAGTCCCTGTAAAACAACAATTTTGTCATCCGGAACATTAATTATCGAATTCTTCACATCATAGGAAAAAACGTTTTTTCCCGTAATTACATTTTCGTTCCCGTCTCTGGAAGAATGTTCGTACAAAGAGCCCCAGGTACCAAGATCAGACCATCCGAAATCAGAAAAGAATACGTATACATCTTCAGCCTTTTCCATTATACCATAATCGACCGAAATATTCTTGCATGTTGAATATACACCGGTAATAAATTCCTCTTCCTTATCAGTATTGTAAACATCGGTTCCCTGGGCAAAAAGAGAATCAACATCAGGTAAAAATTGTCTGAAGGCATTCATTACAGTTTTGAGCGACCAGATAAAAATACCGGAATTCCAGAAAAATTCCCCACTTTCATAAAACACCTTTGCCAGTTCAATGTCTGGCTTTTCAGTAAATGTTTTCACCTTTCTGAGGTTATCCGGCCTACCGGGCAGTTTTTGTGTATTGGCCTGAATATAACCATAACCGGTTTCCGGTCTGTTAGGTTTGATACCCAGGGTAAGCAATACTTCTTCTTCAGCAGCAACCTGAAGGGCCTTTTTTATCTCATCGAGAAAAACATCCTGCCTCATTATCAAATGATCGGCCGGCGATACAACAATAACAGCATCAGGGTTCATCAGTTGTATCTTATAATTGGCATATGCTATACAGGGAGCGGTATTTTTTCTCATAGGCTCCAGTAATACCTGGGAAGAAGTTAGTTCCGGAAGCTGTTCAAGTACAAGATCGCGGTAAATGGCATTTGTTACAACGATGATGTTCCCGGGCAAAATTATTTCCCTGAACCGGTCGTAAGTAGCCTGCAGAAGACTGCGTCCTGTGCCAAGAATATCAAGGAATTGCTTTGGTTTTGATATTTTGCTGAGTGGCCAGAACCGGCTGCCGATTCCCCCGGCCATTATAACACAATAATGATCTTTGTTCATCAGTATAGATTATAGTTATTGTACTTGTTATCTTTCTACTAAAGTAAAAAATTCGTATTAAGTATTTCACTCTCATGAATCCCCATGATACTGAAGTCTCACAAAATAGCATGAATAACACCTAAATAGTTTGTTAACCTTCAATAGAACTCACATGCTAACTATTGCTCATTTGGCATTTTTTCCCAGATACGACTTTCATGTTATCTTGTAAACTTAACAAAACCATTTCAAATAAGTTTATTTACTGCCCGGCGAAAAAGGTTTTATGATTCAAAATCTTCTATATCTGTAATTTGTTCAAAATATTAGTATTTTTACAAATTACAAAAAGATACTGGTCCATAATACCTGATGCTACGTAACCATATAACAGTTATTATAAATATTCTGAACTTGAACAAATGACCCTCCTGCAACATATAGGCCGATATTCCCTTCTCATAAAAAGAGCATTCGGCAGACCCGAGAAGCACAAAGTCTATTATTTGCGCCTGGTAAGTGAAATGGAGGCCCTCGGACTGAATTCGGTCGGTATTGTTGTAATAATATCTTTTTTCATGGGAGCCGTAATAACAATACAGACTGCCTATAATACTGAAAATCCTTTATTCCCGGCCTATCTTATAGGACTGGCAGCCCGTGACTCCATACTGCTTGAATTCTCCAGCACAATTGTTGCGCTTATCCTGGCAGGCAAGGTAGGATCAAACATTGCATCTGAGATTGGGACCATGAAGGTTACCGAACAAATTGATGCACTCGAGATCATGGGTGTAAATTCAGCAGGCTATCTTATACTGCCGAAAATTATTGCCCTGCTGATACTTGCACCGTTTCTTTCAATGATGAGCATGATCATAGGTGTTTTCGGAGGCTGGATCGCAGGGGTTTCTGCTGGTGTGGTTACTACACCTGAATATGTACAAGGCATCCAGTATGCTTTTATTCCCTATTACATTACCTATTCCCTGATAAAATCAGTTGTTTTTGCCTTCATAATAACATCGGTTTCCTCCTACCACGGTTATTATACCAAAGGTGGCGCACTTGAGGTGGGCAGGTCAAGTACACTTGCTGTAGTGCATTCCAGTGTGATCATTCTTTTGTTTAATCTTATTCTCACCCAGGTTCTGCTGTCATGATAGAAATAAAAAACATCAGTAAATCATTTGAGAATGAAAAGGTTCTCCATGATATATCGACCACTTTTGACAGGGGTAAAACCAATCTTATAATTGGTAAAAGCGGATCAGGAAAAACAGTTTTGCTGAAATGTATAATTGGGCTTCTGGAAGTTGATGAGGGTCAAATATTCTACGGCGATGAATGTTTTACTAAAATGCATGCCAGGGAAAGAAAAGGTATCAGGAGAAAATTCGGAATGCTTTTTCAGGGAGCAGCCCTTTTTGATTCACTTAGCGTGGAAGAAAACGTAAGGTTTAAACTGGACATGTTCACTCAAATGAGCAGGAAAGAAAAGAAAGAAAGGGTCAATTTTTGCCTGGCAAGGGTAAACCTGGAGAATAAAAATCATCTGTATCCCTCTGAGCTGAGCGGGGGCATGAAAAAACGCGTTGCCATAGCCCGTGCAATAGTCCTCAACCCCCGTTATCTCTTTTGCGATGAACCAAATTCGGGACTTGACCCGCAAACATCCATCCTAATTGACCAGCTGATAAAGGAAATAACCGAAGAGTTTAATATGACCACAATAGTGAATACCCATGACATTAATTCGGTAATGGAGATAGGTGAAAAAGTTATTTACATTAACCAGGGATATAAATGGTGGGAAGGAAGCAATAAGGAGATACTCGATTCGGATAACAAGGAATTTAACGACTTCATTTTTGCCAATAAGATTGTCCGGCAGCTTAAAAAAATTGATGGTAAATAAAATTTCTCTCTCCTATAATGCACTTTACACCGATTTTCATAATAACGGGAGAACAGGGTGCCGGAAAGAGTGCATTTGCCGGGCAGCTTTCCTCCCTACTTAAAAACAGGCAATACACTGTAAAGGGGATCATTGCAAAAGGGATATGGAAAAATAATATCCGAACGGGATTTGAGCTCACGGATCCTTCCGGGGGTGAAAGTTTCTTTTTGGCCGAAAGAATATCTCTTCCCGCTGGCGGCAGACCGGGGCAGTTCAGATTTGACCCTCCGGCTCTGGAAAAAGGATATTCCATTATCCGGCAGGCAATTGAATTAAGATACGATGTGATCATACTTGATGAGATAGGTATGCTGGAGATAAAGGGCGGGGCATGGTGCAGGGCCTTCGAATTGCTGCTAAAATCCTGCCCCGGTATTCTGATCATCACTGTCAGGTCAAAGCATCTTGAAAAGGTCAGGATCCGTTGGAAAATTGAGCCAGTGGAAGTTTTCAACATCCGTTCAACGACACCCCTGAAAGCTGCGGAGGCAGTTTCCGGATTCTTGCGGATAAAGTTTACCGGCAGGCATAATAAAGTCTGAAATAGATATTTAAGTATGAGCTTGTCATTAAACAAGAACCTGGGTCAGGAAAACGGAAGCATTGATGATATCTGGCTAAAGGCTGCAGTAGTCGGAGGTTTATGGGCTGCAGTCGAGATCATTCTGGGCAGCTTCCTTCATAACCTCCGCATACCAATGGCCGGATCAATACTGGCATCCTTTGGTATAGTGCTGATGATTGCTTTCTTTCAGATCTGGCCAGAACGGGGATTAATATGGCGTGCCGGTCTGATCTGCGCCCTGATGAAATCCATATCCCCGAGTGCAGTTATACTGGGACCGATGACTGGCATTATGATGGAAGCACTCCTTCTTGAAGGAGGCATACGGCTCATAGGGAAAAATCTGACAGGATATCTCGCCGGCGGAGCATTTGCACTGTTTTCAGCACTTCTGCATAAGGTTTTAAGTCTGCTGATATTATACGGCTTCAATATTGTGATTATCTATGTAAACCTCTTCCATTTCGCTTCACGGCAAATCAATATACCTGAGACAGATCCACTGGCACTTATAACCGCACTTGGATTGGTTTATCTGATATTCGGCTCACTGGCCGCATATGTGGGTTACCTTGCGGGTCAAAGGTCTGAAAAATCAAGTGCGACAGGCACCTTTGCAAAAAATCTTTATGCCAGAACCGATGGTAAGGAAATATTTGGAGCCACGACAGGAAAGTTTTCCCTTTGGCTCTTTTTTCTTCATTTGGCAGCCATCCCCGGGGGATTGATAATGATCAATTTCACTGACAGGAGTATTGCATATCCGTTATTAATACTATATATTCTTTTCTGCATTGTATATTATAAAAATATCATAAGAAGATTTAAAAAGCCTCTGTTCTGGTTCCAGCTTCTGATAATAGTCCTGCTGGCAGCAATATTCGTTGACAACATCAATAGCACAACTCCCGGTTTTAACTGGCAAGGTTTGAAGGCAGGCTTTGACATGAATATAAGGGCATTGCTTGTGGTTGCAGGGTTTTCAGCACTCAGCACCGAACTTAAAAACCCCCTTATCACTGTATTTCTTCTCAAAAGGGGCTTTCGGCAGCTTTACCTGGCCGTATCAATTGCATTCCGCGCGCTGCCTGCGATGATGGAAGACATCTCAAAGCCCCGGCAGTTTATTTCCAATCCTTTCATCTCTGTAAGGAATATGGTTGAAGATGCACAGATCTGGCTTAATACCCTGAAAAGTGAACAAAAGTCAACTGAAAGCTAATTTATATTTAGTCCGGTTATAAATTTTAATTGCTGCAAATCAACATATTGGTATTTATATATATTTATTGCTATATATTTATTTTCATATACAATCCTGATTTACTGTTTGCTACAAATCAATCGCAATTTGGTGATAATGAGTGAATCTTACCGGTCACTTTGGCAATTTATACCGCAAATTATTACTTTTACAACCGTTTCGAAAATATCCCCTGTTTATTTTAATAACCTGGATGCACATGAAACCTGCATCAGCCTTCGGCAGACAAAATAACACGAACAAACCATGCAGGTTCCATGAGAGTGAAATACTGAATACGAAAACATTGCTATTGTAAATTAAAGATAATAAGTCTGATAACTATATTTTATTCGGATGAATCCCTCATGTTAATTCTGAACACAAAATACAATGTATAAACATGAGGGATCCATGGGTTAGAAATACGGAAATTCAATTCCGTGCAAAATATAACTAATTGAATATTAACCTGATTTGTACACATGAAAAGCAGGAGGGAGTTTATCAAGATCTCTTCACTTGGACTTGGGGGATTTGCCCTGGCCGGAGGCGCATTCAGTGCCTTTAAAAAGTCTATAAACACCAGCGAAATCGGAGACTTGCAGCCCGACCTGAGAAGGATACCAACTTATTGCGAGGTATGCTTCTGGAAATGTGCAGGATGGGTATATAAAGATGAAGACGGTAAAATATGGAAAATCACAGGCAACGACGAAGACCCCTCCTGTAACGGCCGTCTTTGTCCACGCGGAACCGGCGGAACCGGGATGTATTATGATGAGGACAGGTTGAAAACCCCTCTTATAAGAACAGAAGAGAGAGGAAAGCAAACATACCGTGAAGCAACCTGGGATGAAGCACTTGATCATATTGCAGTCCGGCTGAAAGAAATTGCAGAGACCTACGGTCCGGAATGTATAGCCCTCTTCACCCATGGATCGGGCGGGGATTATTTCGGGACACTTTTGCAGGCAATAGGCTCGACATCAATAGCTGCCCCTTCTTATGCGCAGTGCAGGGGTCCCCGTGAAGTAGCTTTTATCTCTACTTTCGGACGGGGACTAAATTCTCCTGAAATAACTGATATTCGCGATACCAGGTGCCTGGTACTTATCGGCTCACACCTTGGTGAAAATATGCATAACGGACAGGTACAGGAGATGTCGGATGCAATAGACAAGGGTGCAACCATCATTACCGTCGACCCACGTTACTCAATTGCTGCCGGGAAATCAAAATTCTGGCTTCCTATAAAACCCGCAACCGATCTGGCACTGCTTCTTTCCTGGATCCATGTTATCATTGAAGAGGAATGGTATGATAAAAAATACGTAGAACAATATACATTCGGATTCGATCAGCTCAAGGCTCACGTAAAAGACCTTACCCCGGAATGGGCTTACGGGATAACCACCATAGAACCCGCTACTATTCGTGAAACGGCAAAGGAAATGGCCAATGCATCTCCGGCAGTGATCATACACCCCGGCCGTCATGTAACCTGGTACGGCGATGATACTCAAAGACTGAGGGCGGTAGCTATTCTAAACGCGCTGCTTGGGAGCTGGGGACGCCGGGGAGGCTTTTACATGCCTGACAGGATCAATATACCACAATATCCCCGTCCCCCCTTCCCGGCACCTTCCCGAACGTGGAGAGAAGCATTTCCAGATAAATACCCGCTGGCAGACCTGGCACTTTCCTCGGGAATATGTGATGCATCCATACCAGACACCTCAAGAGAGTGTAACTTCAAGGCATGGATCGTCAACGGCACCAACCTCCCGATGACCCTGCCGGATCAGAAGAAGACCATAGAAGCCCTGAAGAATTTAGAACTGGTCGTGGTGATCGATACCATGCCTATGGAGATTACTGGCTGGGCCGATGTGGTGCTTCCCGAATGCACCTACCTGGAAAGATACGACCTGATACGTAATTCACCACACCGTAATCCAAACATTGCATTACGTGCCCCCGCAACCGAACCGCTGTACAACAGCAAACCGGCCTACTGGATGGCAAAAGAGCTTGCCGGGAAAATGGGTCTCGGAGACTATTTTGCCTGGGATAGCATTGAACAGCTACTGGACTGGCAACTAAAACAACTGGATACATCGCTGGAAGAGATGATGCGAATAGGGGTCAAAAATTACCCCCGCTTTTACGATGACCTGTACTTTAAAGAAGGTGAGGAAATAGTATTTAATACGAATTCAGGCAAAATAGAGCTCTATTCTACTAACATGGAAGCAGCCGGATTTGATCCGATGCCCGTCTATACTCATCACGAAGAACCACCGGAGGGTTATTACCGGCTAAACTATGGCAGGGCACCTATGCATACTTTCGCAAGAACGGCAAATAATCCGAACCTGACCGACCTGATGGATGAAAATGACTTGTGGGTCAATCCAAAGGTAGCGGGATTATGGGGACTGAAAACGGGTGAATATGTATATCTTCAAAATCAGGATGGAATTATCAGTACATTTCCCATCCGTGTAAGGGTGACAGAAAGGATCAGGTGGGATTCCGTTTACATGGTGCATGGCTTTGGGCATGACGATGCCCGGTTGAGCAGGGCAAACGGGAAAGGAGCAAATGATACAGAACTTATCAGCAGGGTACATATTGATCCGGTAATGGGAGGAACGGGAATGCGCGGTAATTTTGTCACTTTCAGATTTGACAACAAACAGGAGGAGGCTGCATTATGAGATACGCAATGGCTATTGACACCAAAAAATGCGTGGGCTGCAGTGATTGCGTAGTAGCCTGCCAGACAGAAAACAAAGTTCCTGTCGGGTTTTGCCGTGATTGGGTAGTTGAAGTTACAGAGGGTACCTACCCGCAACTGGAAATGGAGATCCGTTCAGAACGGTGTAACCAGTGTGAAAATGCTCCCTGCGTACGTTGTTGTCCTACCGGAGCCAGTCATTATGCCGATGGCGGCATTGTGCTGGTGGCTCCTCACAAATGCATCGGATGCGGCGCCTGCATAGCTTCATGTCCTTATGATGCCAGGTATCCGCATCCTGATGGTCATGTGGATAAATGCACTTTCTGCACCCAACTTGTAAAAAAAGGGATGCAGCCTGCCTGTGTGGCTGTTTGTCCAACGAAATGCATGTATTTCGGCAACCTGGACGATCCGCGCAGTCCCGTGTCAGTCGTTCTAAAAAATCGTAAGTGGAAGACCCTTATACCCGAGGCCGGCACAAAACCTCACCTCTATTTTTTAACCTGATAAAAACATGAAAATAATGCCATGAGAGAAGAAATTATCACAAGCGGCCGTATGAACCATTTGGTGGACCCCCAGCTGAATATCTGGCACTGGCATATTCCTTTCTATTTGTTTTTAGGTGGACTTGCCGCAGGAATTCTCTTTTTTGCTGCTCTGTACACTATTCAGGGCAAAGAAGATAAGTATCCGGCGGCTGTGAAGAAGGCGCCTTTCATCACGCCGTTCATACTGGTTATCGGATTGCTAGCGCTGCTGCTGGATCTTAATAACAAACCATATTTCTGGCAGCTTTATACCACTATAAGGCTGGAATCTCCTATGTCTTGGGGGGCGTGGACACTGATGGTGGTCACCCCCTTATCATTCGTCTGGTGCGCACTGAACATCAGGGAAATATTTCCCTCATTCAACTGGAAACACAACTGGCAGCGGGAGACAGAGAATTTTTTCAAAAAGCATAAGATAACCATGTCGTGGATATTACTTATTTTTTCCGTGATCCTGGGTATTTATACAGGCATTCTGTTTTCAGCCTTTAATGCACGTCCGCTCTGGAATACATCGATTCTCGGACCTCTGTTCCTTGCATCGGGGCTGTCAACCGGTGCTGCTTATATCATGCTGGTATCAAAATCACACGAAGAAAGAATAATGTTTTCGAAGATAGACCTTGTGCTTATCGGCATCGAACTGTTCCTGATAATACATATGTTCATGGGTTTTCTTGCCAGCACCCAGGTACAGATAGATGCAGCCATGCTATTTCTGGGGGGGCCATATACTGCTGCTTTCTGGGTTCTAGTGGTGTTTACCGGGATGCTTCTGCCGGCACTTCTCGAGATACTGGAGCTGAGAAATTACAAGGTTCCGGTAATTGTTACTGGATTGCTGGTGCTTTTCGGGGGACTGATGTTCAGATTCATAATAGCCAATGCGGGTCAAGCGAGCCGCTGGCTCTACTAACATAAATACTTTTAATTGAGTTTTTAGTTTAGTTCCAAATGCCAGTTTAGTTTTTAGTTCAGTTCTCAGTTCAGTTCTAATTCAGTTCTTAATTCAGTTCTTAGTTCAATACTTAATTCAGTTTCTAATTCAGTGTAT
>CAZFOO010000011.1:0-36338 GCA_964520585.1 uncultured Bacteroidales bacterium | reverse complement strand
AGTTCTTAATTCAGTTCTTAGTTCAATACTTAATTCAGTTTCTAATTCAGTGTATCGCTGAATATATAATTTTAATTCTAATTCAAATTCATTTTTCAATTTACTGTTATGCAAACAAAATATATAAATCCATATCTTGGAGGAGTGATACTGGGACTGGTACTTCTGGCTGCCTTTTTTGTGTCGGGGCGGGGACTGGGAGCCAGTGGTGCCATCAAAGATACGGTGGCAACCGGGGTTAAGACAATCGCTCCCTCCCATTATTATAATGCCCCCTATTACAATGAAAATTACGCCATGCAAAGGGAAAACCCTATGAATTCATGGCTGGTATTCCAGATGCTGGGCGTCATAACTGGAGGTTTTCTATCCGGCATCCTTGCCGGCAGGTTGAAACTCAAGGTGGAACATTCACCGAAAATAACATCTAAAAGAAGATTGTTCTTCGCCCTTGCAGGAGGAATTCTTTTTGGTTACGGATCTCAGATTGGCAGAGGCTGCACATCAGGCTCAGCGCTGAGTGGCATGGCGGTTCTTTCCTTCGGGGGATTCATAACCATGGCTGCAATTTTCGGAACCGCATTTGCCCTGGCATATTTTTTCCGGAAAAACTGGATATAGACAAACGAACAGGGCACTTGGCCGGCAATAGTTTATAAAACCAATCCGGCGTGCTGCTCAAATTACGGCACCAAAGAGATAAAATTAAACCACAAAAGAATAACTAACTATACATCATGGGACCACTTATCGTTTATGACATAATAAGCAGCAATACAAACCTGCTGCTGGCTTTCTTCATAGGTACGGGATTCGGATTTATTCTTGAACAAAGCGGATTTTCCTCCAGCCGGAAACTTGCAGGGATGTTTTACGGTTATGATACAACAGTGCTTAAAGTCTTTTTTACCGCTGCTATCGTGGCAATGCTCGGGATGCTGTTTTTCAGCCTTTTTGGCTGGATGGACCTGAATATGGTTTATGTCAATCCAACTTATTTAACTTCTGCAATCACAGGCGGGGTCATAATGGGTGCCGGCTTTATCATGGGGGGCTTTTGTCCGGGAACCTCCTTTTGTGCTGCAGCGATAGGAAAAATTGACGGGATGGTATTTATCGGGGGACTGTTTATTGGGATCTTCATCTTTACCGAAGGGTTTCCTCTTTGGGAAAAGCTATATTATGCAGGAGATATGGGCTCACCGCGCATAAATGAACTTCTGGGACTCTCACAGGGCTTTTTCGGGCTACTCCTTATTCTGGCGGCATTAGGCATGTTCTGGATAGGCGAGTGGGCTGAAAAGAAATTCGCCAGAGATACTTACTGAACTCAAACAAATTTTACTTCTATACGTTAAATAGCTTATATACTGAAAGAAAAAAGGAGTATTCTTCACACTTTAATCTTAAAACCGGAAAAACTAACAATATGACCAAACAGAATCCAAGACTTTTGCTGGCGTTTATTATTATACCACTGGGACTGATAATTGCTATGGTTCCGGAAAATACTACAAAACCCTATAAACTGACCACCGAAGAGCTTCTTCAGGAGGTAGCAGAAGGTCAGCAATTCGTTCCTCCCGATGAAATAGCCCGGATGATAATTGAAGGTGATCCGGGGTTTCAGCTTATTGATGTTCGCAGTCAGGAAGAATTCGATGAATACAATCTGCCTGATGCCATAAACATACCCCTGGGTGATATTCTTTCCCGCGATTGGAAACACATTCTTGACCAGGACCTGAAGATAAATATTTTCTATTCAAATGGTTCGGTCCACGCCAACGAAGCATGGATGGTCACAAGGCAGCTTGGGTATAAAAACAATTATGTACTGCAAGGGGGACTGAATTACTGGAT
Source organism: uncultured Bacteroidales bacterium (assembly GCA_964520585.1). Taxonomy (GTDB): domain Bacteria; phylum Bacteroidota; class Bacteroidia; order Bacteroidales; family PUMT01; genus PXAP01. The sequence continues at coordinate 34,475 of CAZFOO010000011.1, read as the reverse complement.
GGAGGCTATAGTTGATCCTGATCCACCCTCATCGGCAAGTCCCAATGAGGAATTTGCGAAGTATGATTTCCGCAAAGCGGCCAGCCAGGCTCTTGGAGGGGGAAATATTGAACGCACCAATGAAGCACCACCTCCCCCGTCATTACCGGCAATCAGGCCCCGAGAGCGGACACCGGTTGTACAGGGCGGATGTTGAAACGGAATTAAAGCAGGCCTTGTTTCAACTCATCAGCTTTATAGCTGATCTTAAAGTGCTTTGGGCAGTTACCTGAACAGCATTGAGACATATATTAAACAATGCCGGGTTAAGACGTGAATTCTTTACTCAGTTTTCTTCAAACTGTTGAACTCTCTACACACAATTTATCTGCAATAAATAATAGCATAATGGTAAAACCCCCGGTATGCATAATGCCTGGATATGCTTGCCCTGTTGAAGTAAAAACCGGAATGCATGTTGTCCTTTAAAGTAGAAACCAAAAACAACAGGAATTATGCAAAAATATATAAATATTGAAAACAGCAGAATACCATTGCTCGGTCTTGGCACATGGCAACTTAATGGTAAGGAGTGTGAAGATACAGTCGATGCGGCAATTAACATGGGATACCGGCATCTGGACACAGCCCAGAATTACCATAATGAGGCAGAAGTGGGTTCCGGAGTAAAAAAAAGCAACACCGGAAGGGAAGAACTTTTCATCACAACAAAAGTAAGCACTGAAAATCTGAAACCTGATGCACTTATAGATTCTACCGAAAAAAGCCTGGAAAAACTACAGACAGGATATATTGATCTCCTGCTTATCCATTGGCCCACAGCAGATATGAATCTAAAAGAGACCCTTGATGCAATGTTCACGCTTAAGAAACAAGGCAAAATCAAAAATGCTGGAGTAAGCAATTTCAGTCCTGTTCTTTTCAGGGAGGCAATTTCGCTTGGACCGGTAATTTGTAACCAGGTTGAATTTTCTCCCTTCATCAAACAGGACAATAATCTGGCTGTAGCTAAAGAAGCAGACCTTATGATCACAGCATACAGCCCCCTTGGAAGAGGAAAAGTCAGCAAAGACCCTATTTTGCGGGAGATTGGCATGCATTATGAAAAAACCGCGGCACAGGTAACTTTGCGATGGCTGCTTCAGCAGGGAAATGTCTCGGTAATACCCAAAGCATCGGGAATACAACACCTGCAAGAGAACATGGAGGTTTTTGATTTTGAACTGACCGCAGAGGATATGGAAAAAATCTCCCGCCTCTGATCCTTAACCCGTTTAGCTGATTGAATATTTCTTTACCGGAAACGGTGCCGGTGTTTAGCAAACAATGTATAAAAGTAATCCCTCAAACCCCGGGGAAGGATTAGAAATACCGACAACAAAGGAAAAATTCCCCTCATCTTTTTTGCAATCCTCAACACTGCATCAGACCGGGTAAATGCTTTGCCCTTTTCAATGAGAATGATCGACTGATCATAATTTTCTGGGAAACCATATGCGGAAAGATATTTTTTCCCTTCTTCCCTAAAAAGAGACCTGAACAGGATCTTCTCATTTTTACGGAGATACTTTCTTATTAATTGCACCGACCTGTTGCATACGGCGCAATCACTATCGACAAGTAATACAGGATAATCTATTTTTTCTGCCATTGTAAAAATAATTACACTCAAGCCCACTCAGTGCTCACGGTAAAAAAGGGGATTTAATTTCAATAAACTCTGCAATACACCAGGAAGAATTTTTTCTTATTATTGACGCAATAAGAAATCACAACCATAAAGCTAAACACCGTAAAGGATTCATACCGGACCGCTGCAAAAAGAAGGGAATTAAGTATATGGATCAGTACCCGAATGAACGGCCCTCAGCCTTTTCTATAACGAGTCTGAAGGCACGTACATTATTTATGGCAGGTGAATTATATGTGAAATCATCCTTGCCGGTATAATTTTCCATTATTATATTGAGGGCCTTCACTTTTTCATCATATTCGTGTATCATCTCAATACATCCGTGCAGAAGCACAGAGCGGTATTTCATAAAGTAACTGCATGCCACATTCTCGTGACGGCCTCTTATTTCATGGCCGGTGCTGAAGGCTGCACAAGCACGGTTATTTACACTGAGTACATCAAACTTTTTCCCTCGCGGACCGGAATGCAGATAAAGAATACCGTCACGGTAACCAAAATTAAAAGGAAGTACATAAGGTATACCCCCTTCCTCAACCATTCCAAGATAACAAGCATCACATTTACTTATAATCTCGTCAATTTCTTTTTGCTTCAGACTTGTCTTGGCCTGCATTAAATAATTTTTTATTTATCCTCAATTTTGTCGCCAATGTCTCCAACCATTGATGCCTCTGTGCGCAATTTTCTGTACAAAATCCCTCCTGAAAGAAAAATAAGAAGTACTGAGCTCACCAGTGATATCCTTTCCCCGATAAGGTAGCCACGAGGATTAAAATGAAATTCTATCTCATGGTCTCCCGGCGGCACTACCATGGCACGAAGGATGTAATTTACTCTGAAATGGTCAACAGGTTCCCCGTCAATGTATGCATTCCATCCGGCATCATAATAAACTTCTGAGAATACAGCTATCCTTTCCGAGCTAGTTGATGAGTGGTATTCCAGGTGATTTGGATTGTAACTGACAAGTTCAATATAATCAGAAGAATCCTGGCCATCATTATCCTGAGTTTCATCAGTGCTCTCTATTTCGGAAGCCGGATCCTGAAGAGGTTCTGCATGCGAGCTCTCATCGAGATCAGGGACCTGAGCTGATTCGCTGATATTGACCACATTGTCCACATATTCCCTAAATCTCTTATCTATTACAGCCTCTGAGGCCGGATCGAAATCATTCAGTGAGGCTATCTCTTCATCAGCATTATCCACCACTCTTATACTATCTATGAACCAAGCATTACCAAGTGCGCCGGGGTTTCTTAAAGGCTGAGGCTGACCATCCTCCCCTTCACGAATAAGGTATTTGGTATTAAGCATATTTATCACCTTCATATTATTCCGGCTCAAATGGTGATCTATCAGATCCTGATAACGTCCCATCTTGGCGCCGTGATACCCTCCAATGGATTTATGGTGATAAGAGGTAACCGCATCATTAAAGGGACTGCGGGTAGTATTATAAACCCTGTAATGCGGATCTTCATCCTCCAATATGACAGCATCGGCGGCAGATTTCAAAAATGGCTGATTAATCTCACGCTGGGAAACAAAATCATCATTGTCTAAAAACCGCTTATCCACCGGCCATAGATCCGCAAGGAACAAAACAGCCAGCCCTATACCAAACAATTTGGCAGATAGTTTATTAAGGAAAAAGAGGTATAATAGTCCCGCTCCGAGTGAAATAAAGATAAACGAGCGGAAAGCATCGGAACGCAAAAGCTGCATCCTGTCCTTCTCCAGCGCATCTATAAGGAAGTCGGGCCATCCCATAGCCATCATTTGCTGATCCATCTCCGATGAAAAACTAAGGAACATACCGGGTAAAAGTGCAAAGAACAATGTAATGCCCCCGGCTATATAAAAAGATTTCTTAAGGTACCCGATAAACTCATCCGGGGATCTTTTGGTCAACACTTCCTTCAGTCCAAGCACAGCAAGAAGCGGAATAGTAAGCTGAGCAATAACCAGCGTCATCGATACGGTCCGGAATTTATTATATCCGGGAAAATAATCTATAAATAGTTCAGATAAAATCATAAAATTATTTCCCCAGGCAAGCGTGATTGATAAAAGGGTAGCAGTGAGCAGCCACCATTTATACCGGCCCCTGAGCACAAAGAGTCCGAGAATAAAAAAGAAGATTATACTCCCCCCGATATAAACAGGTCCGGCCGTATACCTTTGATCACCCCAGTATGCCGGCATAGCCGAAACAATGTCCCTGGCTCCCGGCACCCCCTGTTCATTAAGCACCTTGTAAACTTCCGAATCGGTTCCAAGGTCATAGCTGGATGCGCCTCCCTTAAAATCCGGAATCATAAGATTCATTGTTTCTGCAATACCATAACTGTAATCATTCAAAATATAATCCTTATCCAGTCCTTTGGTGCGGACCTCCTCGCCAACGGTAAGTTCTGCCTGTCCCCTCATCGAATAACGTCCATACTCCCAAACCAGGTAAAGATTAGTAAAATTGGATCCCAGGGCAAGAAGCACAGGTATAAAAAGGAAGGCAATATTTTTAAAATAGAGACCGGGTTGTTTCTTTCTTAAGGAATTGACAAGTTCGAAAATACCAAAAATAATGACGATCAATAAGGTATAATAAGTGATCTGTAAATGGTTGGCATATATCTGAAGCGCCAGAAACAGCCCGGTAAGCAGGCCTCCTATAAGATATTTTTTCCTGAAGGTAAGATATATTCCAGCCAGAACAGGTGCCATATAACTCATGGCATGTGCCTTGGTATTATGACCGGCAGCGCCAATTATAAAAAAATAGGTAGAAAACCCGAAGGCAATGGCTCCTGCAATACTCAACCACGGATTTACCCTGAAAGCAAGCAAAAGAATATAGAATCCAAGAAGGCTCAAAAAAAGAAATTTTGCAGGTCTGGGTAACCCGACAGATATAACCTGGTCGACATACCTTATAAGGTTGAAAGGATATTTCATGGATATCAGGTAAGCGGGCATCCCACTGAACATCGAGTTTGTCCATAATGGTTCCTCTCCGGTTTCCTCCCTGTGCTCTATAACTTCCCTGGCCATTCCCTTGTACTGCATAATATCAGGCTGTTCTACAAGTTTACCCTCAAGCATAGGAGAAAAGTATGCAAGAGTAAGAATCAGGAATAAAAAGATCGCAGTCAAATGAGGAAGAAACTTCCAGAACACCGTCTTTAACATTATTTAATGATTTTTAAAATTCACAAGCAAATAACAAACCTGCAGGTCATTCCCGTTTACAGGAAGATATGACACTAATCATCTCCATTAACATCTTCATAATCTACATATTCACCATCATCCCGGGTAATGATTTTTTCTTTACCTGGTCTGTAACGTATGGTTACCTCACCTTCTCTCTCCTTTCTTTGCTTTTCACGCATCTGTCTCTCATAATCTCTTCTGACACGATCAGACATTCTTCTAAAGAAAAGCCTCATTATAAAGGGAAGTACATATCTGGTAAACAGGCTTATAAGGAAGTAAACCAGAAAAAACACTATTGCGAAACGAATTAAACCCACCATAATTATCCTTTAACGACACAAAGTTAATAATATTTTGGGCATTCGGGAAACTATGACAAACCACAGCAATTAACTTTGCCGGAACAGGATCATCCGTCATATCAACATACCAAAACTATGGAATGACTATCCCGGGCAGCAGCATTCAAAAATTAATCCGTTACACAATCCGCTTTTTCTCAGGAAGGGTCGTGAAAAGAGCCGTCAACCTTCTTAAGTTCGCTATCACCGCCCCTTATCCCCTTTCCAAAGACAAGGTTAAAACCGAACCACAGGTTGACATTCTTTGAACGGTGAGGTGCAAAAGCTGACATCACATTGTCGCTCAGCACATAAAAGTTAACCGGTCCGCCTCTTAAAGAGAGGCCGAGTCCCAGATTGTTATAGCTGTTATTCATTGCCGAATATGAAAGTGAGGCGGACAGCCATCTGCCAACATCTGAACTGGCCGAGAGTGTAACGGCCTGCTCAAGATTGTTCCTGTATATCTCAGAACGACTGAGGAACCCGAAAGAGACCATCGAATTAAGTTTGTAGGTCCCGCCAAGATATATCCTGGCCGGGAGGCCCCTGTTATATGAATCACTGTTGTCGTCTATACTGAAAAGCCCTTTGAGTGTGTCCAGAAGGTTATCACCCGGCTCCGTATCATCAGTGTAATCAAAGGCCGGTGAAACATCTAGGCCATCATATTCAAAATCCCCGTCCATTGAAAGATTATGCACATCCTGTTTCCAGTTTATAAAACCAAGATCTGTTATGCTGGCATAGAGCATAATTTCATCCATGAGCTGATAGGTAGCACCAAGATCAAACGCAACTCCTACATTGCTGCTATTGAAAATAAATTCACCAGGATCATAATCATCCCTGTCAAAATGGGCCAACACATCGTCGATATCGCCGTTTTCATCCTTTACAAGGGTGACAGGCATAGAAAAATTCATGGTAAATCTTGACCGCAATCTCATATTATAGGATTCCGGATCGGTGTACAGAAAAATTTCATTGTCGGTAAAAGAGAGATTTGCCTTACCAAAGAGAAGTTTGGCCCGGCCACCTACACTGAGTCTTTCATCTATTGTATGTGAATAACCCAGTGCATATTCCCTGAAGTAATTTATATCTGCACCAATGCCGGAAAAATCAGCGTTTTTGCCAATGAACTGTTCATTTCCTTCAAGTCCGAGTAATACCAGGTCCTTAGGCATTGTAGCGCGCAAAGATGCCCTTTCGGCAATATTAAAGCTAAAATAAGACTTTTTAACTCTGAAGCCAAACGAGAGTATTCCGGTGTAAAGATCGGGAGCAACCGTGTTTCTTTCTTTGAGCTTTGAAGTAAATTCTCCAATATCAGCATCAGGATGAAGAAAAGTGATCAGTGAATCATATTGCGGATGCTTATAGACAAGATCACTGAAAGAAACGAAATTAGTTCGCCCGTTAACATTCATTGAAGATATCATCGGCAGTCCGATATAGAAGTTATGATCATGCTGGTGAGCGGGGTTGAGAAGAGTGGATTGAGGAATTCTGTCCATAAAATAAACAGTCTGGTTTATCTGTGCATCTGCACCGGGATTATTTAATGACAGAATAAACACAACTACCGCCATCCATCCTTTAAAAAAGGAGGATTTAATACTTCCTGAATATTTTCCACAAGTTAATCTTTGAATATCCATTTTAACAATTTTAGTTTATCATATAAATTTTATATCAGAATAAGAAACAGCGGACTAAATTTTAAAACCGGGTTATACTGTTCTCCTTGCAGTGCACTTCACAGGCATTTCCAGGCCGGAGAATAGCAAACCTCAGTAAACAGATTTTAATTTCCCGCGTCAAGGGTGGCTTTGAGCCTGATCCTGAAATCCAGCCTGTCTGTTGTCCTGAATTTTACCGGTACCTGCTGTCCGTTATTTTCTCCGGTATTAAACCGTGCCGATACAATAACCTGGTTAGCCTGCTTAAGATGATCGATAACGTTCCCAGTAATCTCAACCACCGCTTCGGAAACAACTTCACTCCCCCCTGTAACCAATCCCTCACTATCTACAGCCGCCGCTTCCATAAGGATCATTTCGCCAAAGGTATGAAGCACCTGGCCGGAAATTGAATCATACAGACTGAGGTCAACGGATGCTCCCAGAGGAAATGCATTGGTGACTTGAAGGGTAAGCAATAAACTCTCTATCATATCAATCTCATCCGGTTCAATATCAATCTCAATAGTATCTGTAAGTCCGAGATCGGTAAGCTGCATCTCAAGGGGCAACTCGAATTCCATCCCAATCAGGGCACTACTTTCAGAGGTAATAAAATTGGGCGTAGCTGTCTGTCCGTCAGGGTTTATTGATACCGAAGCATTAACACCTATAAGAGAAGGAGGAAGAGCAATCAAATCTACAATATTGGAAGACTCCCTGTTTATAAGAATTTCACCAGAAGTTGTTGTAAATGGTTCAGAGGGATAATCAATCGAAAATCCACGCTTTTCCTCATCAAACAAACGGACCTGTTCACCGCCGTCCGAAGATTCTGCATTCATGTTGAAATCGAGATTTACAGGAACACCGGCACCATTTTCATAAAAAAGCTTCACCGAAGGATTGGTAAGTCTGAAGTCGCCGCTGATCTTATCAAACAATTCAAAATCAAGATTAAAGTCCTCTACATCCATCACATAATCATTCTGGCCGAAATATCCGCTGGCATAACCCACGGCAAAATTACTGAACCACATATCGAGATTAAGGACTCCAGGTGTCAGATCAAATTCAATCATCTCACTGTTTTCCGATCCTGCATAAAGGGAATAACTGATATTAATTTGGTTTGTATATTCGGAAAAATCAAATTCAGCATTTGCCAGTTCCAAAACGCCTGCTGTCTCTCCGCCACTGCCATCAGGAACAATTTCAAAATCAAACAAACCTGCGTCATTATTAACATTGGCAAGCAAAACCTCAAGAGTGACTCCCCCGGTAAAATTATCCAGAGTATAGTTAATATCACCTTCTTTCATGGTTAGTTCTTCAAGCTGAACATTCTGGTCAAAATGGAGATCAGTTAAACTCTCGGCCGACCCAATAAGTGTTTTCCCGAGCCGGACTTTTCCTCTATCCACCAGCATATTAACAGCATGAATGTTCATTTCAATTTCATCAGCCAGATCTATATAGACTTCTGAATCACTCGAAGAAGTACTAAAGCTAAGCACCCTGGCGGACAGGTTCTGTGTGACCATTTTTCCGGCCAGGGAGGTTGTGCGGGTGAGGGGCTGCTGAGGATCAACATTTTCAAAAAGGAATCTTCCAACTTCAATACCCGATACTTCATTCACCAGGCTGACCTCCATGCTCACGGTAACAGGAAGATTGTTAGTTGCAGTCAATTCCAGATCACCTGCAGTGAAATAAGCATATTCAATATCCTCGATTGCACTGGCAGAAATATCTCCAATATATTGTGCAGGAACTTCTGGAAAAATAACCGTACTTCCCGCAGAACCCTGGATATATGATGCCTCGGGTTCGCTCATTCTGCTTGCCAGCTCATTAAGACTGATACTTGTAACACTGGTAAAATCATCCAGTTCCACCGGATCAAGGATGAATGATTTGGAAAGCGGATCAGGCAATGGTATCTCAAGTATATCGTCAACCGTAACCGAAAAAACAGAATCCTCCCTGATCATAAGCCTGATTGAGTTATCAGGATCAAAAAATATCAGAGAGTCATCAGGCTCCAGCAGATTGCCAAGAGTCAGATTACCCTGGGCAAGTGGCAATACAAAAGAAGGCCTGTAAGCCGTCCTGTCAGAAAACTTTTCAAAGTCAAAATTATCCTTAACGCATGATGCAGTCACCAATATTATGATAACAAAAAATACCAGCCTGCACATCTTCAGGTTGAATATTGTTGATTCCCTCATAAAAAAATGTTTAATTATACAAAAGACTGAATGCAGGGTTATTATAACCCCACAGTTAATTATTAAGATCCTGAATTATAATATTGCACAATTCTGCAATAAAACTAGTATACGGAATAATTGTATAAAAAGTTATCATCTGAGCCAACAATCAGGTGAAAATTTCCCTGGCCCGAATCTAAAAACCCAATGGTGAACAAGGACCTTCCCCTTAAAGGAAAACCATCGTAAATTTCACCGTCCGAATTAAACAGGTAGATAATGGACTGATCCTTCGATACCACACCTATCTTCCTGTCATCGCCTGAAAAATAGTAATAAGCTGGCGGGTGGCTGACGGGCATCTGAAAATCATGCCCGAAAATAAGAGATCCATCCCGTGAATATACTTCAAGACGGTCATTATCAAGGAATATATAATCCTTATAGCCATCCGCTGTTACATCCTGGAATTCAAAAAAATGACCGGGAGAAAAATCTGATATGCTTAGCGGACTGGTTTTACCGTCAAGATACAGATGCCAGACTGTTCCAGTAGTATCTGTTACCGTGAGGCGCGGGTCCGATTCCGGGGTCCTTCCTTCAAAGATTATATTATTGCGGACAGAAACCGGGAAGAAAGTATCCGGGGTCACCCTGGTATTACCTCTGCGATCGGTAATATATACTCTCTGCCGGTCTGCAAATACTATGTAATCACGGCCATCAACCCTGAAATATCCAATTTCACGATGAACATGATGGTCAGTCCCCGGAAATCCCCAGCCGCTGACAATATTTCCCTCCTTTGACCTCACCTCGACCGACTTATCTTCACAGGCCACGAATATCCTGTAGTTCCCGTCATTTTCATAGTCAAACAACGAAATCCCGTTGGTTGCGGGTGAAGGCAGGCTGACCGGATACCGGTCCACATCATTCCCGTGACGATCAAGAAGGAATATCCGGTCTTTGGTATTGAACAACATCTGAAGGCGGCTGTTATTGTAATAATCAATCTGATACACATCACTCATGATCCTGCCGGAAAGAGGTTTTTTCCATAATATCCGCCCGGCACTATTAATCAGATAGATGTTATTATTAATATCCTGTACAAATATTTCATTTTCGCCCGTATTATGATTTATAAGCAAAGCCGGCTTGAAATCCGTTACCGTATCAAGCAGGGTCTGCCATTCGGTGCGCGGTTCTTCAATAACCTCCGGCGAATATGTCAGAAAAAGATTATTATAAACCATTTCTCTTCCGGAACTGAATTGAAGCGAGAAAGCCTGGAATTTTTTAAACAGATCCAGGTTCAATTCCATGTTACTGGACAGACTGTCATTGAGCATTGTGGTGAACAAACCGGCCGAACGGGAAACATTCGAATAAAAATAGAAATTATTCCTGGAAACAAGATAGTCGGAAAACTCCCTGAAACGGGCATCTGCAGTAAGAGTCTGATTAAGTACGTTTGCATGGATAAACTCAGACAATCCTCTCACTGAGGGACCAAATACCAGGTAATTGCCAATAAAACTAAAGTAAGAAGTTTTAGCCGGACCGAACATGCGGCCAAACAACAGCTCTCCGGCACGGCTAAACGGGAAGCTGTATATATCGAATGAGGTCTCCCTGTCGACATTATAAACATGCCTGTATGAAGAATCATCATCACCTGTAAGTTCTGCATGATGCTCAAGCAGGTCATTCATTATTGCTTCACTCATTGAGCGGCCTGCTGTCTTAAATACCAGGAAGGACTCTCCTGACTGACCCGGATCCTCCCATCCGGTCATTACCATTGCCACTTCTTCTTCCATAAAAGCATGGAAGGTCTCAACAGGATCGGAACCAGTAAGACTGATGAAGCTATTCTTCAATTTATTATGATCTCCGAGCCTGCCGGTATTTTCAAGCCATTGCAGGTAATTTTCATGAAAAGCCTCTTTATCACTGAGGCCAAGGGCCAGGAATGCCGATGAAAAGCCCGGGACCACAGATTCAATTTCCATCTGCACCGGCAATTGCCCTGTAAAAACGTTCAAATAATTGTCTTCCGCCCTTTCCGTAGCAGAAAAACCATTGAGCAGAAGGGCATCCTCCCTGATATGCAGATCAAGTTCCGCCCAGTTACCCAATTCCTGGAGTTCAGCCATAAAGCTACTGGTCTTCCCTTTTGTTAAAACGGATATGAATCGTGGGAGAAGCTCCAGATTTATGAATATATTTGCTTCCACATCACTCCCGGTTGTAGAGAGCACCTTCTGAAATGAGCTGTCCCCGGTGACATTACTTCCCGAACCAAGCTGAATTAAAGCATTTTCGATCAATAGGGGAGAAAAACTGAAAATGAATATACCATTGACTATAGTATAGCAAAAATAGCGGTTCACGCCATCCAGTTTTACAGGAGTCTCAAATATCCTTTGCCTTTCATAGGTTCGTTCACTAACAGGATATCCCGAAAGAATTTCAGCCATCAGCTCATTAACTGCACTGATCTCAGCGGCAGACGACAGGCCGGCATAAAAAACCGCTTCATAATTTTCTTTTCCTGCAGGATGAAACGAAAAATAAAGACTTTTCTCCTCAATCAGTTCCGGTACCCCCGGGTAATGATCAATAACAGAGTCCATAAATTCCACCTGCCTTATCAGAAGGCTTCCTTCAAGGACCATTCCAAGATCACTCCACAATGCCTTTCCTTCATCTAAAGCAGACATAAAGTCCGGCAGGGTACCGGTCTTTACGATCAGCGCAGCATCTTCAGCTACTGCTGTTAAGGGATCCGTACCGGAAATATAATACCTTTCAATGTCAAAATAAACATAGATAATAAAACCCACGGCGGCTCCAACAAGTGTAATCAGTATTATCCGTTTAAACATAATCCGGCACAAATTTATTAGTATCTGCAAAATAATGGAATAATAAGCCTTCGTTAAAGTACAACTAAAATTAATTATCAACATACTTTTAACATATTAAAAAAGATTGATATTTTTACATGCTCAAAAGAAAACGTCATTGACATACGGCTAATATCAGGCGAAGGTCCTGTATTACAAACCAAAACTACAAATACACAACATAACAGGCATGGAATTTTTAAACACAATAATCACAGGTACTGGAAGTTACATTCCTACAGTTAGAATTGCCAACAGTGAATTCACCCGTCAGACATTTTTCGAAAAAGACAAAAGCAAAATTGATAGTCCCGGAGAGGTTGTCGTTGAAAAGTTCAGGGACATTACAGGCATTTCTGAAAGAAGATGGGTAACAGATGAGCAAAACAATTCGGATATTGCAGCCATTGCAGGGAAAGAAGCAATAGCAGACGCTGGTATTGATCCTGAAAGCATTGATCACATAATAGTTGCCCATAATTTCGGAGATGTAGCCAAAGGCTCTATCCAATCCGATGCCCTTCCTTCCCTTGCGGCAAGGGTAAAGCATATTCTGGGCATCAGGAATCCCTCATGTGTTGCCTATGATATAATTTTTGGCTGTCCGGGATGGGTACAGGGTTTAATACATGCCGATTCATTCATCCGTACCGGACTTGCCAAAAAGTGTCTGGTAATTGGTTCTGAAACTCTTTCCAGGGTGGTGGATAAGTACGATCGGGATACAATGATTTTTTCCGACGGAGCTGGTGCAGCAGTAGTAGAAGGGGTACAGTCAGATGAAAAGAGGGGTTTTATTTCTTCGGCAACAGTTTCACATACTGCAGAAGAGGCATACTACCTTTATTTCGGCCATTCGAATGCTCCGGACAGCAATCCGGACGTCCGCTACATCAAGATGCACGGAAGGAAGATATATGAATATTCCATCTCCAGGGTCCCCTATGCCATGAAGGAAGCACTTGACAAGTCAGGCATTCCCGTTGAAGAAGTTAAAAAGATCATACTTCACCAGGCCAACGAAAAGATGGACCAGGCAATAGCACAAAGATTCTTCAGGCTTTACGGCATGAGGCCCGAAATTTCACAGTTCATGCCTATGAACATACACGAGCTGGGGAACAGTTCCGTCGCCACCATACCCACTCTTTACGATATGATCCTGAAAGGAAGTCTTAAGGATCACAATCTGAAAACAGACGATATAATAATTTTTGCATCTGTAGGAGCCGGCATGAACATCAATGCTACGGTCTACAGACAATAACAGGATCTGACAATAACCCTATTTCAGGCTTTTTGCCCTGGTGAACTCCTTTTCACGGTCAAACAGATACCGGTAGGTCACATGAGTCTTGTAGATGCTGAACGCCAGCTGGTTAGCCAGCTTAATCATAGCCGGATTGAAATCGGCTATCCAGTTTAGCTCCAGATTCCTGTACTGGAAACCTGGTTTAACTGCAATATCTGCAAATGCCATTATCATGCCGCCCTCAATACCTTTACCCTGGAACCTTGGAATAACACCGAAAATTACTCCATATGCCTTCTTACATGTTTTTTTCCACTTATGGTAAAGAAACTTTATTTTCCCCAGAAGATCCATTTTCCCATCGAGGTGTTTTATGATCTGGTTAACTTCGGGTATCATAATATAAAAACCAACAGGCTCATCCTTATTGTAGGCAAACCATATCAACCGCTCATCCATTATTGGTTTAAAGCTTTTTAACAGCGACATGGCATGTGTTTTTGTAATTTCCTTTACTCCTGAATAACTCGCCCAGGCCTGGTTATATACTATGCGGAAATCTTCGGCAGCTTTTTCAAGATTCTTTTTATCTATATGACGGAAAGAATAATCGGGATTACGGTACACTCTTTCCGCCTTTTCCATGATAACCGGATGAATACGGTCTATTCCGATATTTCTGCGGAATGTATACTGGTTAAAGTAATTCATGAATCCATAAGCTTCGAACAGTTCTTTATAATAAGAAAAATTCCAGGGCATGCAATAATTGGGCTCAAAAAACCCATCTACCAACAATCCCCACCAGCGATCCCTGTCCCCGAAATTCACAGGTCCGTCCATGGCCTCCATCCCTTTTCCCACCAGCCAGTCCCTGCAGGCATCAAAAAGCATGAATGCCGCCTCCTGATCGTTAATACATTCAAAAAAACCCATTCCACCGGTGGGTTGTTCATGATTTTTGGCAATTTTACGATCATAAAAAGCAGCTACCCGCCCAACGGTTTCACCTTCGTTACCTATCAATAACCAACGGATACATTCACCGCTGCGGAAGGATTTATTGATTTTCGGATCAAATATCTTTTCCACATCTTCATTCAGGGGACGAATGTAATTTTCTTCATCCTGGTATAAGCGCACCGGCAGCATCAGAAACTCTTTCCGTGTTTTTTTATCATTAACTTCAACAATAGTATAATTCTTCATCTTAAAAATATTTATAATGCATCTTATATTTTACCCGGCAGGATTTTACAAGGCAAATGTACATGATTTTTTTTCATTTGAAATTACTCCGGGTAGAGCGGTTCGTTACCTCCCCGCTCCCCCGCAGACCCGGACGAGCGCCGTTAACGCATCCGGTTCCGACTGTAAGCATAAATTTTGTAATTTCTTGAGGAAATTAATTAACACTTTATCATTGAAGCATTATTTAAGGTCCTGCAAAAACATTATCTTTATCGGTTAATGACATACCACCGTAAAAAAATTCTGCATCCTGTCATTCGTATAAAGTAAAACAAGGGGAAAAAATATAGAAGAAACACCATTAGTTAGCGGCAAAGAAATCAAAAAAGTACTGGTATATGCAAAACCGGCAAATAAGGAATATTATATGGGACTGGAACGGAACTCTTCTGAATGACATGGACATATGCATTGAGTGCATGAACACCCTGCTTGAGAACAGGCTGTTACCCCGGCTTTCACATACTTATTACCGCGAAGTTTTCACCTTTCCGGTAAAGGAATATTTCCTGAAAATAGGATTTGATTTCTCAAAAGAATCATTTGAGATACCTGCCGGGGAGTTTGTCGATCTTTACAACATAAAATACAGGGAAGCAGGCTTGTTCGATGAAGTTCACTCTGTTCTGAGCCTACTAAGGAATAAAGGATACAAACAATATATCCTCTCTGCACAGGAGAAAACACTATTAGGCAGGCTGATCGGCCATTACGGACTGGAAGAATATTTTGAGGCGGTTACCGGGATAGGTGATAATTACGCACACAGCAAAGTTGATGCCGGA
The DNA here is from genome assembly GCA_964520585.1 of uncultured Bacteroidales bacterium. Taxonomy (GTDB): domain Bacteria; phylum Bacteroidota; class Bacteroidia; order Bacteroidales; family PUMT01; genus PXAP01. Next base: position 19,118 of record CAZFOO010000011.1, on the reverse strand, counting down.
AAGCAGATGATGGAAGACCATAAGCTGGAACCGAAGGAAAGCATTATGATTGGCGACACTTTGCATGATTATGAAGTAGCCACGTCAATGGGCATTCCATGCCTCCTCTTATCCCACGGACACCAGTCCACGCTCCGCCTCCGCTCCACCGGCGCCCCTGTAATGGACAACTATGAAGAAATAGTCTCATTTACTGAAAGTCCGTGAATCAGCAGAGAATCTATTGTCATATCTCAGAAAGCATTTTGCTTCTTCCCGGGGTCTTTCCACTGAAGCAAAATGCGCGCGATATTTGTGGCATGAGAAGATATATTCTTCAACATGGTCATTATCTCAAGATGAGTTCTTGAGCTCATCAGCGTATCCTTGTCCTCCAGCTTAAGCCTTTCGTAATGATGTTTTTCAAGTTCAAAAGCTATACTGCGGTATTTCCTGTATTTCTCTTCCATCCTGACAGCCTTCTCAGTATTTACTTCGGAGAATACCTCCAGGGCCCTGCTTATCTGTTTACAGGTTTTCTCATGATATCCGGTTAATTCCTGTTCCCCCTGCTTGCTGAAACTATAATCGGCATCAAGCCAGTTTAAGGCTTTACGACTTAGTGCTGAAGAAATCGCATCCGCCATCAATTCCAGTTCTTTTACGGTATAAAGCATCTGGAAGGCTTCATTAACTCTTTCCTCCCTTATGCCTGCACGGGTAATCCTAAGCAGATAAGAGTTAATCTGATCACGTAAAAAATTTACCTTTTTTTCCTTAATTTCCAACTCTTTAAAAACGGACCGGTTCTTTTCAAGAAAAACAGGAAGGACGGAATCAACCATCTCATAAACAATATTTCCCATTCTTATTACTTCCTGCTTTGCCAGACTAAGTGCCATTACCGGCGTTTTTAATACACTTTCATCCAGGTAGTGAACATTTAATTCCGGCTTCCCGTTCATTTTTTTTGCAGGCAACAGCCGTTCAGTCAGCATAGCAATGAGGCCGGTAAAAGGGAGTAACAGCAACGCCACAAAAACATTATAAACAGTATGGGCATTGGCAATCTGACGAGGAACTACCTCGGCCATCCTTGCCACATCATTTACCGCCTGGCCACTCTCAGGCGATAACCATTCAATCAGCGATGCGAACGGAGTGATCCACCATACAAAAAGTAATACACCGAATACCTTGAAAATGGTGATGGCCATGGCTACCCTTCTGGCTTCATTTTTAGCACTGATGCCTGCCAGCAATGCGGTTCCCGCCGTTCCGATATTTGCCCCGAAAAGCAAGGGTATTGAAGCCTCGAGACTTATCAACCCCTGTGTACCAAGAATTATCATTATACCCACAAAGGCAGAGCTGCTTTGAATAAGTGCTGTAAAAACTGCACCCACCAGGATTCCGAGTAAAGGATATTCCAGCCTGAGCAGCATCTGCAGAAAAGGATCATAACTCCGCAAAGGATACATGGCTTCAGACATTATATCCATCCCGAAAAACAGCATACCAAACCCAAGTACAATTTCGCCTGTATGCCTGTAATGCTGCTTTTTCGCAAATACCTGCACTGCAAAACCTGTCGCCACAAACAACAGCGAAAGATCGGTAAGCCTAAAGGCAATGAGCTGGGCAGTTATGGTAGTACCTATGGCAGCCCCAAGCACCACACCAATGGTTTGCCTGAACTTCATCAGCCCGGCATTCACAAAACTAACCATCATAACGTTGGTAGCACTGCTGCTCTGAATGGCCATAGTCATAAATGCCCCCAAGCCAAGTGCCTTCAGGCGGTTCCCGGTCAAACTTCCCAGTATAGACCTCATCTTGTCGCCTGCCGAACGGAGTATCCCTCTGCTCATGATATCCAGACCCAGAAGGAAAATAGCCAGACCCCCAACAAGACCCACAACTAAAAAGAGCCACCAGTTCTTTTCCCTGGCAAAAAGGGTGTACACCTGCACATTCTCAGTTGCTGCCGACCTAATACGCGCGATAATCTGGTATTCACCGCCGGCAGATCCGAGCGTGAAGTTAACCACAGCCATACCCGAAGAATCGGTGGGGACCATTTTCCTTTCTATCTGATAATCATCACCACCAGGAGGAGTACGTATAACCTCAAAAATTACAGGGATACCAACCACGGGTTCCGATTCACGATCTACCACTCGGGCCCGGAGGGGATTCACCGTCTCACCTGCCATGCCATGCTGCCGGTCCCCCGAAAACCCGGACTCACCATTCAGTTCAGGTTTTACAAGAATGTAGTTCTGGCCGGCCTGCATTTCTGAAGCGTGCAAGCCGGAAACCAGGAATAAGAGCAGAATAATTGTTGCGACAGGCCGGTAACTCACCTTGAAATTATTTTTTGCTATATAAAAAAAGCATCTTTGATCCTGCCCACCTCATCAAGTTTTTCCCAGGCAAACATATCGATCATTTTAAAATGCTGTGAATTGCCGTTTATCACTTTCGTATATGTTTCGTCATCGGTATAATAAACCTCCACCTCGGCCGGATAGGAACTACGGCCAAAATGCCCGTAAGCAGCAGTTTTCTGGAATACGGGATTTTTAAGTCCGTAACGTTTTATAATTGAATAGGGTCTGAGATCAAACATCTCCTTGATTCTATCAGAAATTTCGTTATCACTCATTTCGACCTTTGAGGTACCAAAAGTATTTACATATAATCCTACCGGTTCAGCAACGCCGATAGCATAGGCCACCTGGATAAGTATTTCATCCGCAACACCTGCTGCTACCATGTTTTTGGCAATATGCCTGGTAGCATATGCAGCCGAGCGGTCCACCTTGGAAGAATCCTTTCCGGAAAAAGCACCTCCTCCATGGGTGCCCTTGCCTCCGTATGTATCCACAATGATCTTCCTTCCTGTTAGTCCGGTATCACCATGCGGGCCACCCACAATGAACTTGCCGGTAGGATTTACCAGCAGCCTGAAGCCGTTATCAAAAAGGAGGCGGACTCTTTCCGGCAGTGTAGGGGAATTCCTCACCCGGGGAATCAGAATTTTGACCAGATCCTCTTTTATGTGGCTCTGCATGTCAGCATCTGTTCCCTCCATGGGATCATGCTGGGTAGAAATAACTATGGTATCCAGTCTCCTGGCAATATTGTTATCATCATATTCAACAGTGACCTGGGCTTTTGAATCGGGACGGAGGTATCTCATTTGCCTGCCCTCATGCCTTATGGCTGCCAGCTCTTTAAGCAACACATGAGCAAGTTCTATGGGCAGAGGCATAAAATTTTCCATTTCTCTTACCGCATAACCAAACATCATTCCCTGGTCCCCGGCTCCCTGACTGGCACAATCTTCGCGTTCCACACCCATACTTATGTCAGGACTCTGTTCATGAATACATGAAATTACACCACATGAATCCGCTTCAAACTTATAATCAGCCTTAATGTAGCCGATTTGCCTTACCGTCTCCCGGGCAACCTTCTGGATATCAACATACCCGTTGGTTTTAACTTCACCGCCGCACACTATAAGTCCGGTAGTCACCATTGTTTCACATGCAACTTTCGATTCCGGATCCTGCCTCAGAAACTCATCCAGCAGAGCATCAGAAATCTGATCTGCAATTTTGTCGGGGTGTCCTTCAGACACCGATTCAGAAGTAAATAAATATCCCATTTTTCAAATAATTAATTAAATATTAATAAACCAGAAGGGATTCGGAAGATTGTTTGCAGAATGAGAATACATTTTAGCATTTTTTTCTGTGGTTGCAATCGGTCAAATCCTTCCACCTAAAATAAAGTGTGCAAATATACACATTATTTTATATGCATTCCAAATACTTTTTTGTCACAATAAACCGTCAGACAATAGTTTATTATCTGGTAAGTTCCTGGAAAATACTTTCAAGTTTTTGCTCTTCTTTGTGCAGGGACAGTACAGTGAGTTCCCTTCTAACAGCAAATCCAAAAACACTGGCACGTATGTCTTTATCAGAGCTGCTTTCAATCAGCCATAACCTATCCCTGATATTTTCGACTCTTTCTGCCCCGGGGATCTCCATAAGATCTGCGGGCATCACATCATTATCAAACTCAACCGTGACAAGTTGCTTTTTAAGAAAGGTCAGCCCTGTAATATTTTCCCTTGTGTCATTAGCAACGATCTTCCCCGACTTAATAATTATTATCCTGTCACAAATAGCTTCCACTTCCTGCATGATATGAGTTGAAAGCATAACAGTCTTCTCTTTGCCGGCAGAAGCAATCAGGTTGCGGATCTCCAAAATCTGATTAGGATCAAGCCCTCCGGTGGGTTCATCCAGTATCAGCACATCAGGGTCATGTATCAAAGCCTGTGCAAGACCCACCCTTTGCCTGAAGCCTTTGGACAACGAAGCTATCTTCTTGTGCTGCTCCCTGTCCAGGCCGGTCAGACCGACAAGTTCATCCACCCTGTCAGCCGGTTTTTTAACATCATAAAGTTTTGCAACAAACCGCAGGTATTCTTTCACATACATATCAGTATAAAGCGGATTGTTCTCAGGCAAATAACCAATCCTTTCCCTAACCTTGAGGGAATCTTCCAAAACATCAACACCGTTCACCATGACCCTGCCAGAACTGGCAGGAATTATTCCTGTTATTATACGCATCATGGTAGTTTTCCCGGCACCGTTAGGACCCAGAAAACCCAGCACCTGTCCTTTTTCCACACTGAAAGAAACATCATCCAGGGCCAGCTGATTACCATAGCGTTTTGTCACATTACTAACCTCTACAGACATATAATAGCCAATTTATTTTAATGGCTAAATTATAAAATATCCGGCAGACTATGTTTGTTATTATTTTTTTTCCTAAATTGGTTGCTCCTGAATAATTGATCTATTCATAATTTGGCTCCAAAACAACCTGCCGGTTTATAATATACAATCTGAATAATCTGCCGGTTCATGTTATAATCTCTGACTAACAGACCTGTTGCCAAAAATAATTTATCAAAATAATCCTTATGATAGACTACAGCAAAATAACCGTGCCCCCTTATACTAAAATAAGCCTGAAAGATTACGATACAGGTTACACCGGTAATTTCGCCTCCAAAAAAGAGGGCAAAAAAACCTTAAAAAAAGATATAAAAAGGACTGCCATACTTCAGGATATGCTTTTTGCCTACAGCCGACATTCCATACTTCTTATATTCCAGGCTATGGATGCTGCAGGTAAAGACGGCACTATCAAACATGTAATGTCAGGAGTAAATCCACAGGGATGCCAGGTTTTCAGCTTTAAGACGCCTTCAGCCGAAGAACTTGACCATGATTTCCTCTGGCGAACTACAAAACGGTTGCCGGAAAGAGGCCGGATAGGCATATTTAACCGCTCATATTACGAGGAGGTACTTATTACAATGGTTCATCCGGAATTTCTGCTAAAACAGAATATCCCGGGAATATATAATCTTGACCAGATAGACGGGAGTTTTTGGGAAAAGCGGTATGCCCACATTAACAACTTTGAAAAACAGCAGAGCGATAGCGGAACTGTAATACTGAAATTTTTCCTCCACCTTTCAAAAGAAGAACAGAAGGAAAGGTTTCTTTCACGTATCAATAAAACAAAAAAGAACTGGAAATTTACTGTAAGCGATATAGAGGAAAGGAAAAAGTGGGATTCCTACCAGGATGCCTTTGAAAAGGCCATAAACAATACCTCCACTCCACATGCACCCTGGCATATCATTCCAGCCGATCATAAATGGTTCATGCGCACAGCCGTCTGCGATATCCTGGTCAATACCCTTGAAAACATGGACCTGAAGTATCCGGAAGTGGGACCGGCAAAAAAGAAAGACCTGGAAGAGGCCAGGCAGATGCTGCTAAGTGAAGAAAATTAGTACATTACCGAGCTGATGGTAGACATTCCCACCCTTGGATTAACTGCCATAACGGGGATTTTGGCACTGTTTGCTATTATTTCCTGTTCAGGTAATCCCAGAACATAATCGGTCATGTTAATACCCTTGGTGGTGGTGATCAGTATGAGGTCTGCATCTATTTCCCTGGCAAATAATATGGTTTCTCTGCTGAAGTTACCGTTATTTTTTGCCACATGAATTTCGTAATCGATATTATTCTGAATAAGGAACTTAACGGCAAAATTAAGATTATTGTTGATCTTCCTTATAATTGATTTATCAGTTATCGGCGGTTTGAAAAGATGTACTTTGGAATTAAAGTATTTACCAAGATAGATTGCCCAGTAAAGTTTCTCCCTTGTTTCCAGCTTAAAGTCTATCGGGAAAACTATATCGGTAAACCGGTGTTTATCAGAAGGTTTATCCTGAACAACAAGAAACGGCACTTTACTTCTCACGATAACCTTTAACGCCCGGCTACCTGTTAGTTTCTGCATTCCCCTGATTCCGTGGGTCCCCATTATTACTATCCGTGCATCATTATCAGATGCATATTTACCTATTGTATTAAAAATGGAACCTACCAGGACCTCACAATTGATCTTGACCCCATTCTTCCCATGAAACTTGTCACAGATCAGGGAGAGTTTTTTTTCAGCCTGCTCCTTCCTGGTTTCAATATTGGACCCGTCTTCCACAACATGCAACAGCCGGATAGGGGAATCAGTGAATTTGTATACTCTGAAAGCGTGAGCGAGGGCATTATCAGAGACCGGCGTAAAATCATAGGTAACAAGAATTTCTTTTTCTGTTTTATCCATTTTTAATAACGTTTAATTGAACCTCCCTTTTTGCAGGCCTTTACAGGCAATTATACAACATGCCGTTCAGGAGATTCCAAAATTAGCTATTGCTGTTTACGGATATGATTCTAAAAAGTTTATTTTTGCAGCATAAATCTGTTCAATAAAATATAAAATGAGCATAAAAAGCAGAACCAAGGTAAAGGAAGCACTGGTTTCCACTGAATTTGACAAGGTGATCACAGTAAAGGGCTGGGTCAGGACACGCCGCGGCAATAAAAAAATAGCATTTATTGCACTTAATGATGGTTCAACGATAAATAATATACAGGTAGTGGCCGATGTACCGGCTTTTCCCGAAGACCTCCTCAGACAGGTTACCACAGGAGCCTGCATTTCAGTTACCGGAAAACTGACTCCTTCCTCTGGCAGCGGACAGAATGTGGAGATAATTGCAGAAACAATTGAACTTTACGGGCCAGCCGACCCTGTCAGATATCCTTTGCAAAAAAAGGGACATTCCCTCGAATTTCTGCGCGGGATTGCACATCTGAGGCCACGCACAAATACTTTTGGTGCCATTCTGCGGCTAAGGCATGCCATGTCATACGCAATCCATAAATATTTTAATGACAACGGGTTCTATTACCTTCATACACCCATCATCACAGGATCTGATGCCGAAGGTGCGGGAGAGATGTTCAGGGTTACCACGCTCGACATGATGAACCCTCCCAAAACCAGTAAGGGCAAAATAAACTATAAGGAAGATTTCTTCGGAAAGGAAACCAACCTTACTGTATCTGGCCAGCTTGAAGGAGAACTGGGGGCACTTGCCTTATCAGAGGTATATACCTTCGGCCCCACCTTCAGGGCAGAAAATTCGAATACTCCCAGGCACCTCGCTGAATTCTGGATGATAGAGCCCGAGATGGCATTTTATGACATAGACGATAATATGGATCTGGCGGAGGATTTTTTAAAATATCTGGTTCTTTACGCTCTGGAACATTGCCCTGATGACCTGCAGTTCCTTAACGATATGTATGACAAGGAACTGCTCAACAGGCTCAACATGATTATTAATACCGGATTTGTCCGCATAAGCTATACTGAGGCCGTAGATATTCTGGCCGCATCAGGAAAGCAATTTGAATTCCCGACCTCATGGGGCTCTGATCTACAGTCAGAACACGAGAGATATCTGGTGGAAGAGCATTTTAATAAACCTGTTATCATAACCGATTATCCGAAAAAGATAAAAGCCTTTTACATGAAGCAGAATGACGATGGGAAGACTGTGAGGGCAATGGATGTGCTGTTCCCCAAAATAGGTGAGATAATAGGTGGTTCACAACGAGAAGATAATATGCAGAAACTGGAAAACCGGATAGACGAGCTTGGCATACCAAAAGGTGAATTATGGTGGTACCTGGATACAAGACGTTTCGGAAGTGCCCCACATGCAGGTTTCGGTCTTGGTTTCGAAAGGATGATGCTCTTTATTACAGGAATGAGCAATATCAGAGATGTGATACCCTTTCCCAGAACACCAAAAAATGCTGATTTTTAACATGGTAATACCATGAGCTGATACGCACAAAATGATGCGAATTTCATATCAGACTAATATCACTAAACAGGCATCATCTGCTAAACATAATTAATTGAATGGTAACCTGATTCACTGTATTAACAGGTTAAAAAAATGTTGTTAAATAAATATTTTGTAAATTGCCACCGGATACTTATTTCCAGAAAAAAGGATAAACAGGTGTAGTTGATTACTATGTTAAAACAACGGATACAGCAGAAACTGCTTCAGAAGCTTTCCCCGCAACAGATCCAGATGATCAAGTTGCTGGAGATACCCGCCATACAGCTGGAGCAGAGGATTAAAAAGGAACTTGAAGAAAATCCGGTTCTTGAAGAGAGCGAGAATGACGACCTGCAGGAAGAAAGCCAGGAAGAGGAAACCCAGGATAACGATGATGAATTTTCACTTGAAGATTACATCGAGGATGACGAGATACCACAGTACAAACTCAGCACGAACAACTATTCCGATGATGATAAAAAATCTGAAGTACCGCTCGGATCATCCTCCGGCTTCCAGTCCCACCTGGAGAGCCAGCTTGGATTACGATCCCTTAGCGAGAAACAGGAGGTCCTTGCACAGTATATTCTGGGAAATATGGATGATGACGGTTATCTCCGGCGCAAACTTGAAGCCATAGTTGATGACCTTGCTTTTACACAAAACATCACGACAACCGAAGAAGAGCTTTACGAAATACTTCAGATAGTTCAGGATTTTGATCCTCCCGGGGTAGGCGCACGTGACCTGCAGGAGTGCCTTCTGCTCCAGATCATGCGCAAGGACCAATCCGACATATCCATAGCCCTGGCCCGCAAGATCATTAAAAATCACTTTCAGGAATTTACCCGCAAGCACTATGACAAGATAATAAAACGCATGAATATCGCCCAGCAGGAGTTGAAAATGGCTATTGATGAAATACTTAAACTCAATCCCCGGCCGGGTAGTGCATATACAGATCCGATGCAGCGTTCCGCCCAGCATATTGTACCCGATTTCATACTCGACATAAAAGATGGAGAGTTTATACTCAGTCTTAACACTCATAACGTGCCGGAATTACGTATCAACCGCACTTACAGTGAAATGCTTGAAACCTATGCCAATCAGAAGAAGAAACGTAGTAAAAATGACAAGGATACCATAAGTTTTGTTAAGCAAAAGCTGGATTCGGCAAAATGGTTCATAGATGCGATCATTCAGAGACAAAATACTTTACTGCTGACCATGAACGCCATAATCGAATATCAGAAAGAATATTTTGCTGAGGGTGACGAAACCAGGCTGAAGCCGATGATCCTTAAAAATATTGCAGAGAAGACAGGCCTCGATATATCCACCATAAGCAGGGTTGCCAACAGCAAATACATACAGACACATTTCGGCATATTTCCTCTTAAATCATTTTTCTCAGAGGGTCTTCAAAGAGAGTCCGGGGAGGAGGTTTCAACACGTGAAATAAAAAATATCCTGGCAGGCTTTATAGAAAAAGAAGACAAGCAGAAGCCCCTGACTGATGAGAAGCTGGTAACGATATTAAAGGGAAAAGGTTATAACATAGCCCGCAGGACAGTGGCCAAGTACAGGGAACAGTTGAATATCCCGGTTGCCCGGCTCAGGAAAGAACTCTGAATCGTTAAAGCTGGATTTTTCCGGGATAATCATTTCAGGACCGGCCGGGTGGGACTGAGCCTGAAATCCATGCTGAACAATTATAGAAGAAAGTATAATCATATAACATCGGGATGAAGCTGATTCTGGCCAGAATAATTTCCTTAGTATTGCATCCGCTGATCATTCCTTCAGCCGGATTATTGCTTTTGTTCAATTCAGGTACTTATCTTGAATTTCTTTCCTATCAGCAACAAAGGGCGGTTTTTATAATTCTGCTCACGGGAACAGCTATATTGCCCGTTAGCATTATTCCATTGATGGTGCTGCACAGGATGGTTACAAGCCTGGAAATGAAAGAGCATAATGAACGTGTATTCCCCCTGCTGGTAACCGTTCTGTTTTATGGTTTTACCTGGTATATGCTGAGGCGGCTGAATGTTCCGGGACTGATCTCTATATACTCCATAACGGCCGCTTTAATGGTTCTCGTTTGTGCCCTGATATCAATCAAATGGAAGATAAGCCTGCACATGTCGGCACTGGGTGCCCTTGCAGGTACATTGCTCGCCGTTGCTTTCAGGTTCAATATCAACCTGCAGCTTTTCCTTTCCCTGGTTTTTTTAGGTGGAGGATTAGCCGGGTGGGCCAGGCTCAGGCTGAATGAGCACACACCCGCACAGGTTTATGCCGGATATCTGGGGGGAGTGGCACTGGCATTCTTCATGATCTACAACTTCTGAGGCCGACCCGGTTTTACACAAAATCCGGAATCACAGTCTTAGTCCCCTTCTCCAAAATCCCGTCGCACTATCTTGATTGCTTATTTCAAAATTCTGTACCTATATCTTATGGCCCTATGTTTAATCCCTCGTTTTCACTACCCTTAGCTAATCCTTTTCAAGACCGACCTCACCCTTTCTTCTAACAAATCCCTTTCACGGCGCTGCGAAGGCAACCGGTTACCGTTATCAGGAGACAATTCTTTGTTTAATATCAGGTCTATATCAAAATTCTTCTGCTCAATTACCCGGAACCATCCCCTGTCACCGAGCCATCGCCCCAGATATTCCTGTTCAGTCTGTCCCGGTGTAGGCACCAGGACAGCAGGCTTACCCAATGTAAGCATATCCATGACAGAGCTGTATCCGCTCCTGCATACGACAACTTCTGACTCCAGGAGGGCATCCATCAGGTCCCCGGAATCCATAAAAGAAACGATATCCACTCCACTCCTTATCTTCCACCTGACCGGTTCACCGGGCAATCCCCGAACAACCAGTGCGGGAACATCGCTTTTTTTCAGGCCCTCGATGATCTTATCCTCAAACAAGCTCCGCTGAGGTTCCGGACCAGATAGAAGGAACATAATCCTGTAACGGAAATTGTCCTTAACGTTTAGATCTGCCATTGCATCAAACCGGCTGAGCCAGCCAGTAAAATATGCAGCCGGCAATTTGTCATGGCCCATAGTCAGGTCACCGGCCGCCGGAAAATCATGATAATCGGGTATCCAGCATTCATAAAAAGAGCTCATCCGGTTTCTTATAACAGCTGCCAGGATATACTCAAAGGCTTTCAGATAATAAGGCAGTGAAGGCTTAAGCTGATGGGTTATCAGGATAGAAGGAACTTCATCATGCAAAAGTCCGTACCGGTTATCAGACACTATCAGGCCGGGCCTGAACTTTTCAACCAGACCCTTCAGCACTTTCCTCTCCCGGTTTACATGCAAAACAAAAGCCGGCACCTGCATCACCAGCCTGGCAAAAAGAAAAGAACGTGCATAGGAAACAGTAAACCCCGGAAAAGGAACGATAGTGAGAACTTCAGAATTACACTCGCTTTTAATAAGACCGGCCCCGGCACCCGAAGCAGCAACTATAACCCGGCACCCCTCCCTGATGAAGGCCCTGATGACCGGCACACACCGGGAAGCATGCCCCAGTCCCCAATCCATCGGGCAAACCATTACCGTTAACTTCTCCATCGGGTTCTGCATAATTAACCACGTGTCTATAATACCATTCCTAATCATATCCGGTTGAAAATCCGGATTTGCATAAAGTCAGGAGGAGACCTGCACTGGAATATCCAGTTTTCGTACCTGTTCGGCAATAGCCTGAAGTTTCACTGCCGGGATCTTCTTCAGGCCTGTCGCAGGGGTATCCCTTGCTATAGTATAAACCATCGCCATTTGAGGTCTGAGACGCCCGGCAAGCTCCAACCAGTCATGCAGCTCCTCCCCGGTGGTATTATCGATATTTATACCTTTGTAAACACCCTTAACGAATAAGGTCTGTAATATAAATTTACCCTTAAACCGCGAAATATTATTTATCAGGTGCTCCAGGCTGAATTTCTCATCAGGCTGGTTAAGTAATCTGACAGTATCCTCCCTGGCAGAATCGATCTTAAGAATATTCTGATCAACCTTTTCCAGTGCCTGGAACACATAAGGATCATCAAGCATAGAACCATTGGAAAGAACGGCGATTCCGGCCTTTGGGGCATAATGGTTGCGGAGTTCAATGGTATCGTCAATAATGTCAGCAAAGGAGGGATGCAGCGTCGGCTCACCGTTGCCTGCAAAAGTAATTGTGTCGGGGAGTTCATGGTTAACTTCCATCACCCTCAGCCTCTTTTTCAGCTCATCCCTTACCCGTTCCCGGGAGGGAAAACCCTCTTCGGGATAGGGACCGCTTTCGGTCCATCCGCATTCGCAATAAATACAATTGAAGCTGCACCATTTCCTGTCAGAAGGTAACAGGTTTATTCCCAGGGAAACACCAAGTCTCCTGCTCTTTACGGGTCCAAATACTATGCGGTCAAACAGAAATGTAGCCATTACGAATAAAATTGCCTGCGAACATAACATATTTTTATAAAATCAGAAACATTAAATGGCTGTTAATTATTTTGTCATGGGGCAAGCCATTATGCTTTTTCCGAAAACCCGAATAAAAACAGATAACGGCAAACATCTTAAAAGCACCTGCAACTCGTCCATAAAAGATTAAGAATACCTCCATGATAATAGTCATTGTATGGAGGATTATTCGGTGTATTTTTGTAAATAATAAATTAACCCTTAAAAATACCATTAAGATGTCCGGAACCATATCACCCGAACCTTTTCAATGGAAAGAGGAATACAAGGTAGGAGTTACAGCAATTGATGAACACCGGGAAAAGTTTTTTGAGATCATCAATAAACTGAAGCAGGTGATAACTGAAGAAGATTGTAAAATAAACGTCGCAGATATTTTCTTTTCACTGGTTCATTACGCCGAGCATTACCTTATCCAGGAAGAAATATATTTCAAGGAGTCAGGATATTCAGGATTTTCGCAACATCAGGAAAGCCACAACAAATTCATTAACCGTATAGTTAAGTTTAAGGAAGATTATAAAAACGGCAAGCCTGAGGTTTGCGAGGACATGTATTTTTACCTCGAAAACTGGCTGATCAACCATATTCTTCATTACGATATTCAGGCAGTGCAATGGCTGAAGGATAAAGGAGTGACATAACAGCCACCCTCATTCCCTGAAAATCAATACACTCGCCTTAGCCGGCTTACCGGAAGCAAGCGCATATTTAATATATCAGCCCCCTCAATTATATTCAGTCCGGGCTGCATCCCCGGAACAATACTGCCGGCTATGCTATCATAATCAAGCACCAGGGCACCATTTACCGTTGCCATGGAAAGCATTGCTGGCAGACTGACCCTGCCAGGTCCTTCCTGCAATTCCAGCATAAGGTCGATCATCTCCATCATGCCACAGGTGGCCAGCACAGGCAATCTTTCCTTCCCCCGGAGAGTATGATAAATGCCTTTATTTTCAACAACCCTGAAGCATTCATCAAATTGTTTCTTATCTTTAAAGATACGGTAGACAACTTCCCCTCCCTTCCTACTACCCGGGCAAATAGTCCTCTCCGTCCTGCAGGGATCTTCAGATATCACATCTTTATCATTTCCTGCACCCCGGGAGGGATATGCTTTATCACCTGTACCAGTGCCATCATGAGTCATCCCGGTTTTCCCCGCAACCCTGACCCCCCTTGCATATAACCACTTACCCTCCCTGTCGCCACAAAAAACATCAACAAGTCCGGGAATCATTATACCACTATAAAATTCAACCCCGGCGGTCTCCCTGAATTCGGCACTATCAGGGCCCACAGAGATTATGACACCATTCCTGTCCAGTTCAACAACCGCATTTCTCACTGGTGGTGACGAAACCGGGTAAACCAGGCTGGCAGCAATTTTAGGCATTTAACAATATGTTAATCGGTGGACTGGTCGGTGGAATCAATGGCAGGAGGCACATAATTTTCCACATCATCTACCATTTCAGCCTCCATCAGCCTTTTGTTCAGCTCATCCACTACACGGGTGTAAATAGCTTCGAACTGGGGAGGATTAAAGGAATAATAATCCATAGTTTTGCTGAATTCCTCCCTGGTAACACCGTGCAAATCGAAAACCTGCCTGTAAAAATCGATTGAATCGGTTCGCAGTTCAGGCCGGTATCCGGAAGTAGGTCCGCTAACTTCAAGCACACCTTCGTAGTAATGAACATCTATCAGAAGATCCACAAAACGGTCCTCCGGCATAACCCCTTCTTCCGGGGGACCCAGTGGGTGGGATGAGCAGGCTGCAAGCAAGGAAACCAGCAAAATGCCAAAAAAAATATTTTTTAAATATAAGATCCTATTGCTTAACGGGATTGAACCGCATTCCAAGAAAAACTTCATGAGAGCCGGAATTATGATGACGAATTGGTGAAAAACTCATATCATATGAATAACCGAAATGAAACTTGTTTTCGTGTGTGTAACCTAATAAAAATGATACGGCATCCTGGGACCGGACGGATACACCAAGCCATAACATGTTCTGGTAGTAAGCCTTAAGACTGAAATCCACCTGAACAGGAGTAGGCATTGATCCCCTCACGATGACCGAAGGTTCAAGGGAATAATCAAAATTTATGAAGTACCTGTAACCACCGGTAAGGTAAAAATGTGACTTCAATTTGTTCAGTCCGGCTTCTTCTTCAAACAGGTTAAGGGTATTCCCGAAAAGTTGGTGAGCAGAAAATCCAACATGGAAAGTAGGCGCATACAGGTACAGACCCACAGTGGCATCAGGAGAAAAGTCGGACGAAACAGCATTCAGGAGAGCCAGATCTGAGGGATCCAGCAGGCTGATCGTCGTTCCGTCAATCCGGTTTTGAATTAAGCCTGCGGAAAGCCCCATCGACAATCTCATTATATCATTCAGCAGTAAATTATAGGCATATGAACCATACAAACCGTTACGGCTCGTATGGCCGGTTACATCGGTATAAATGTAACCTCCGAATCCCATATCCTTGGAGGCATGGGGGCCGTATATACTCAGGCTGTTCGTTTGAGGGGGGTCTGTCATTCCAGCCCACTGGAAACGGCTGTTCAGGCGAACCTGATAATAATTGTGAGTGCCGGCAACAGCAGGATTAAAGACATATGAATTAAACATGAACTGGGTATAAACAGGTAATTGCTGAGCTGTGCCATCCTGCTTTCCGGTAATGAAAAATAACATTACCATAAGAACCTGCAGCAAATACCTTGCAGGCATAAACGTCCATATCCCTCCCGGATAAACACATCCGGGTGTTTTAACGGAAGCTGGTATAAACTGCATGATCCGGTCTGTTGAATAATATACTTTCTTTATTTCCATATCACCTTACTATTGTTACTGGACCTGTAACCGGTCTTGTTCCAAATACATCATTTAGTGTTATCACAAAATAATAAGTTCCCATAGGCAGATCCTTACCGTTATATTTTCCATCCCACCTTTTATCATCGGTATATCCTTCTGAACGGAAAACCCTCTGGCCGGCCCGGTTGTAAATTTCCACCACTATATCAGGATAATCCCCGGCATTAGGAATGTCAAAGAAGTCATTCACTCCATCATTATTGGGAGTAAATCCGGACACCGGATCCACCGGTTTTACAATACCGATTCTTATCGAGTCAGATTCCACACACCCCTCAGCAGTTTCTGCAAACACATAATATTCAATATCGTCGGTTACAGTTGCAGTGGTAACCGGGCCGCTCACCTCAGAGAGTCCGGTTGAAGGCGCCCATTCATAGCTGATAAACTCACCGCCCGAAGCTTCAAGCTCAATTGCAGTGCCCTGGTATATCACTGTATCATTGCCAATAAATATTCCCTCCAACGGATGTATATCTACAAATACCTCCGCAACATTATAGCAGCTGTTCTCATCGGTCACCGTCAGTGAATAGGTTGCTGGCACCGAAGGCGACACTGATGGAGCAGCAACCGGATCGGGATCATCTCCGGCAGAAGCATTCCATGAATATGTAGCCTCACTGCCGCTCTGATTAACTGTGGATGCAAGCTCCACACTATCCCCATAACAGATAGTGACCATATCAGGCAGAGAAACTTCCACCGTGTGCTCGTGGCGCACTTCGATGGTAAGCGAAGCTTCGCAACTATTCTCATCCGATATAATCACCTGGTAATGCCCCGGTTCCAGTCCCCCAATATCCTTTGTGGTTTCACCGTTAGACCACGAATATGAATAATCACCCGTTCCGCCTGTTACGTCAAGCCCGATGGCCCCATCATCACTAAAAACGTTGCACCATGCACGCGTCACGTCTACATCCGCTGTAATCAGCTCAGGATCATAGAGTGTCACCGTTTCCGAGAATGTATAACCCCGGTTATCGATGACCACCACCTCATAAACCCCGGCAGACAGTCCTGTAAAATTACCGGTAGACTGGAATTCTGTGCCGTCGATAGAATACTCATAAGGCTCCTCGCCGAGATCGGCTGTAATCGAGATCACACCATCTTCAGATCCGTTACATTCAGGATCGGAGGTCATTATATCTGCCGTAATGCCGGTTACCTCCCGGATTTGCGCCGTGGTTACCGCCTGGCAGCCGTTATTATCAATTACCGTGATCTTGTAATCATCCTCAGCCAGGTTTCCAAAGTAATTCTCATCCTGCCATGTATTACCATCATCTATGCTGTATGAGTAAGGCTCAACACCCCCGGTCATTACAATTGTAATGCTTCCATATTCAATTCCCGAGCCGATTATTATATCCTCTTCAGTTACCGACTCAAACTCAAGCAGGGGAGGCTGTTCGATTGTAATCGTATCAGCAGTCACCACACATTCCGCCCCATCCTTCACAACCACAATATACTCTCCGGCAGCAAGACCAGTAAAATTACCGTTTTCAGAAAAGCTCACTCCCTCGTCAACAGAATATTCAATTGTTCCTACCCCTCCGGAGGCACTAATACTTATTGCACCGTCTTCTGTCCCAAAACATTCAATATCATCCTTTATCAGAAACTCAATAACGATAGGATCATTACCACCAATCTCAACCTGACCACCGGTTACTAAACAACCATTTTCATCCAGCACCACGATGTCATAATCTCCACGGTCGAGGTTCTCAAAATTGCCGTCATTATCATAAAATGTGACACCCCCATCAATTGAATATTCAAGCGTACCCGTTCCTCCTGAAGCCGATATAATTATATACCCGGTATGAGGCTCAATTGTGGAACACCTCTCATCGTCGCCACTGGTGATTGAAATTATCTCAACCGGATCGGGATCATTGACAGTCACCGTACCGGCATTTTGCTCGCAGCCATTGGCATCAAGTACCACTATTTCATAAGATCCCGCTCCAAGGTCTTCAAAAATACCACTTTCGTGGAAAGTAACGCCACCGTCAATTGAATACTCAAAAGGCCCTGTACCACCATCGGTGGTAATTGTAATCGACCCGTCCTCCAGTCCGTGACATGTGACATGAGAACTTACAACCTCTACTTCAGGTCCTTCCGGTTCGGTAATCATCTGTTCATCAGATATCACAGCACCACAGCCACTCTCATCGGTAACACTTATATAGTATGAAGCGGCAGGAAGTCCGGCAAAAACAACTTCTCCGGCAGGAGTTACCGGATTGTATCCGTCAACCGGATTCATCAGGCTGTCGAGGAGAGTGTATGTATAGGCGCCGGTCCCGCCAAAAGCCTCAACCTCAATAATTCCGTCCTCATAACCGAAACACGACACATGAGTAAGGGCAAACAGGCCAAACTGGGGCTCCGGGAACCTGTCAATCACAATCTCGCTGGTTGTGTCAGTGCACCCGTTTTCATCAGTAACCTCCGCCATATATGAACCTGCAGCAAGATCAGCAAACAATGCGTCATTTTCAGTTACAACCGGATCAACACCATCAACCGGCACACCGCCACCATCCAGCAAGGTATAAGTATATATGCCGATACCACCTGTCGCCTGAACCTCAATTACACCCTCATCAGCACCATAACAGATCAAACCGGTGTGAGACAAAAGACTTATTTCAGTTTTGTCAGGGTTAAGAACAGCCATAGGATCGGATGCACTGGTAACGCATCCGTTTCCGTCGGCAACCATCACATAGTAGTTACCGGCATCAAGTCCGGTAAATTCAAAGGACCTTAATGCAACAGGTCCGGAATCAGATAATTCAGTATCGGTATCAGCATCAAACAGGCTGAAAGTGAAATCCTCAACACCACCCTCTACCGAGGCATAAACAACACCATCACCAGCGTTATGGCAGCTTATATCCTCATGGTATGCAGTCAGCACCAACGGTGCGGGTTCAATAATTTCAAAATCAAGACTTATAATACAATATTTTGAATCTCTAATCTCCAGAATATAATCACCGGCATCAAGCCCGTTAAAGTCGCCGCTCACACCCCATGAAGGAGTATCCGGATCCGTTGTTTCACCAGCTTCAAATAACCGGTAACGTATTCCGCCATCACCCCCGGAAGCGGAAACTGAAATCTCACCATCAGCAGCTTCAAAGCACGATATATCGTTATAGGTTGAGCTGTTAATAACAATCTCGTCAGCAGCATCAATGTAAGCATCACCACCATACTGCTCAAAGAAAGTCCATGAACATCCTGAAGCATCTTCAACTACAATAAAATAGTCACCCGGCACAAGATTATCAAAATAATTATTATCATGGAATGTTGACCCCCCGTCGACCGAATACCGGTAAGGCTCAGTACCACCTGAAGCAAATATCTCGATTATCCCGTCATTG
>CAZFOO010000010.1:53651-66404 GCA_964520585.1 uncultured Bacteroidales bacterium | reverse complement strand
TGCAAAATATAACTAATTGAATATTAACTTGATTAACCTGATTTGTACACATGAAACTTGAAAACCCAAAATTAATAGGTCTTTCAATGGCTGGATTAATGGTGTTGCCATTTGGTTGCCAGGAAGAAAGGACTGCAGAAAACTCCGTTCCGGAGAAACCCAATATTTTAATTATATTGCCTGATGATCTGGGGTGGGCTGATGTGGGTTACCATGGCTCAAGTGTCAGAACACCGAATATTGATAAGCTGGCTGAAACCGGAATAATGATGAGTCAGCATTATGTTATGCCTACCTGTACACCTAGCCGGGTGAGTCTTATAACAGGTCTTTATGCCAGCAGGTACGGAGTTTTGGGGCCTGCATACGGGGAAGTAATTGATCTGGGTGATCCCACTTTGCCTTCCATATTGAGCGAAAATGGTTATTTTACGGCAATCGATGGCAAATGGCATATGGGTTCACCGCCATATACTCCGCTGAAATACGGTTTTGAATCATCCTATGGTTACTTTGATGGTCAAATTGATCCCTACACTCATGAATATAAAACCGAGACTGAATTAACCGGCCGGCAGTCCTGGCATCGCGACGATCAGTACCTTGACGAAAGCGGGACTCATGTCACCGACCTTATTACAGCTGAGGCCATAAGAATTATTGAGGAGGACCGGGATGAACCGTTTTTCTTATATGTAGCAAACCACGTTCCCCATTTTCCCCTTGATGAACCAGATGAGTGGATGTCTGTATATGATGATGTTCCCCTGATGCATTCTTCCCGCCGGCTGTTTGCGGCCAGCGTAACTCATATGGATGATGGAATTGGAAAGATTATTGATGCACTGGAGAGGACCGGAAAGCGTGATAATACTCTCATCATATTTATAAGCGATAACGGAGGTCAGTTCAGCTGGCACAGCGAGACCGAATACCACGGAAATTATGCTGATAAGCCCCATAGTGTGCTGGGCAACAATTATCCTTTGCGGGGTTGGAAAGGTGATTTATATGAGGGGGGTATCCGGGTACCTGCGCTGATAAACTGGCCAGGTCAACTGGAGCCTGGAATATTTGACTTCCCCGTACATACATCGGACTGGTTGCCGACTATTTGTGCTTTGACAGGCCTTGAAAACGAGATGAGGCCGGATCTGGATGGACAAAACATATGGCCCATGCTGACAGGTCAGCAGCCAGTTACCGGAACACGGACTTTATATTGGAAAACCAACCGGAGCTATGCTGTCAGGGATGGACAGTGGAAACTTTTGGTAAACAGGAATAACGATAATATTGAATTATATGATATTGAAAAAGATATCCGTGAGACCAGGAACCTTAAAGATGCTAATCCGGAAAAAGTGGAAGAATTGATGGAATTGCTGGAAGAATTTAAAAACGGTGACAGGGAGTTCGAAAGTGCTCCCATGGCTCTTTGAGTATTATTGGCTTTGAGCCGGTTACTCAAATGGCAGAAATGAAATTATACTGTGATAGTTTTAGGATATCATTAAGATTCATTTACACTACTTAGTAAATCAGCAATCTCACTATGTCCGTTTGCGCGAGCAAAGGATTCTGCTGTATCACCGTCTTTGTCTTTAAGGGAAGGATCTGCACCATTTGATAGTAATATGTTTACCACTTCCATATGACCTTCGGCAGCAGCAAACATCAGAGGGGTAAATTGATCTACGTCATCAACAACATTGGGATCCGCACCATGTTCCAGTAATAATTTAACTGCTTCGGGAAAGGAGCCGGTTGATGCATACATTAAAGCAGTTCTGCCAAATTCATCCTTCAGAGATATTCCGGCACTTGCCTTTATCAGGCTAAGCATTATACGTGAGTGACCATTAAATGAGGCCAGCATCAATGCTGTGCGGCCGTCTGGTCCGGAGGAGTTAATATCTGTATTACTTGATATCAGTCTTTCAACCATACTATGATCTCCTTCCAACGCAGCATTTCTGAGGGACTGTTCTTTTGCCGGATCAGATTCGCCGGCGGATAATTCCGTTTCAGGGACTGTCTGTTCCTGGATGTCATCATTTTGCTGTATGATATTATTTTTTCCATTATCTTTTTTTTCTTTTTGTTCAGTAGTACTTTTACAGGAGCTGAACATTAAGGGCAAAAGGAATGCAAATAATGTTAGCAGGTTTTTGATTTTTGTTAGATATGACATAATTATGGGGATGTGGTATATGAAAGAAGTAGTTAGCTTGATAAATCAAAGATAGTTACATCAAGAACGAATACATAATAATTTTATTTTTTTATGTCGTAACTCTTTTATTCGTTTATTAAGTAATTATAAATAAAATAGATACATTGATTTAGTTTGATCTCACATGCAGTTGACTTTTGATTTGATAGGATAAGGCTGGTGTGACATTCGTGTGAAATGAAATCATGAATATGAATTACCTGCTAAACATAATTAACATATCATTAATGCTTTATACAGATGAACAAACAAATTATTTTATTTCCGGCCTCCATATTGCTCCTGGCATCATGCCAGAACCAGCAAGGTGAGGCTGACAGGGTTCAAATGCCCAATGTGCTTTTTATACTCGCCGATGATTTGGGTTACCACGATTTAAGCTGCATGGGCAGTGAATATTATGAAACACCACATATCGACAGGATTGCAAGCGAAGGAATGGTTTTTACAGAGGGCTATGCAAATTGCCAGGTCTGCAGCCCCTCAAGAGCCAGTATAATGTCTGGCAAATTTCCAGCAAGGCACGGTATAACGGACTGGATTGGTGCCCGAACGGGTGAGGATTGGCGTAATGCCGGAAGGTTCACAAAACTGCTTCCGCCGGAATATGTAACCCATCTGCCACATGAATATATTACTTTGCCCGAGGCTATGAAAGAGACGGGCTACAAAACATTCTTTGCCGGGAAATGGCATATTGGCGGGAAAGGATCGTGGCCGGAAGATCATGGATTCGACATAAATAAAGGAGGCTGGGATGTGGGAAGTCCACGCGGCGGATTTTATGCTCCCTGGGAAAACCCCAATCTGGAAAGCGGTCCGGATGGGGAAAGCCTTACCCTCCGGCTGGCCAGGGAAACAGCAACTTTCATTGAAGAACATAAAGATACCACATTTTTTGCGTTTCTTTCTTTTTATGCGGTTCATGCACCACTTCAAACCACACAGGAGAAATGGGCTAAATACCGGCAAAAAGCTGAAGATATGGGTATTGCTGAAACCGGCTTTAAAATGGGTAAATTCCTGCCCATCCGGCAGGTGCAGGATAATCCGCTGTATGGCGGACTGGTAGAAACTATGGACGATGCTGTAGGAATTGTTCTTGATGCGCTGGACGAAATGGGGCTTGCTGAAAATACTGTAGTTATTTTCACTTCTGATAACGGTGGGGTATCTGCCGGGGATGCTTTTGCAACTTCCAATCTGCCATTAAGAGGGGGTAAGGGCTACCAGTTTGAAGGCGGCATTCGTGAACCCTATTTTATTAAAGTGCCCTGGCTCGATATTGCTGGTAAAACATCTGAAGTTCCTGTTACCGGAACCGATTTTTACCCTACTCTTCTTGAGCTTGCCGGTGCTGATTTAAAACCGGAACAGCATAATGATGGAGTAAGCCTGGTGCCGTTATTAACCGGCGGGACAATTGATGAGCGTGATCTAATCTGGCATTATCCCCATTATGGAAATCAAGGCGGTGAACCCTCTTCCATAATAAGGAATGGAGAATGGAAACTAATCCATTACTACGAAGATGGGAGAGAAGAATTGTATAATATCAAATCCGACCCGGAAGAAACCACTGATTTGGCCGCTAAAGATTCGGAACTGGTAAATAACCTGAGCAAAAGGCTTTTTGATTTTCTTCTTGAAACGGGAGCACGTTTTCCTGAAGAAGATCCGGAATACAACAAAGAACTGGAAGAAAAACATTTGGATCGAATAGTTAATGAGAGGTTGCCTCAGTTGGAAAAACATCGCCTTAACCTGCTTTCCAAAGATTACAATCCGGGGAATAACTGGTGGGGAAGCGAGGTTAATGAATGATCAGGCTATCCCGATTAATTAATTAGTGACCAGGTTATTTTTTATGTTTGATTAATTACAGGGTTATTTTTTGTGTTTGATTCAAATTTAGAAATTTGTATTTTGCAACCTTATTTTGCAACCAAAATATGTCCCAATAGAACCCTGTCAGTCCTGGAAGGACATATTAATTTGATAAACCTATTTTATTCGTATGAATCGAAATTTTGTCTTTATAATTTTTGTATTTCTTGCTTCCACTTTATATCTGAAGGGCCAAAATGGAGTTCTTGTTGAAGCAGAAAGCTTTACCAATAAAGGTGGCTGGGTGGTGGACCAGCAGTTTATGGATATGATGGGTTCTCCTTATATTATGGCACACGGAATGGGTGTACCCGTTGAAGATGCTGCAACCGAAGTATATTTTCCTACTCCCGGGGTATACAGGGTTTTTGCGCGGACCTATAACTGGACTTCGCCATGGCATCCGGGCGAAGGTCCCGGCAAGTTTCGCCTTTTGGTGAATGATAAACCTGTAGGCGTGGTTTTGGGGACAAAGGGTTCCGGCTGGATATGGCAGGAGGCAGGGACTGTAGCCATACAGGGGGAATCAGCTGTTGTCTCACTTAAGGATTTGACCGGTTTTAATGGACGGTGTGATGCTGTTTTTTTTACAAGTGATGATGTTGTGCCGCCTGATCAGCCAGGACCTTTAGAGGCATTCAGAAGGGAATTTGCTACTCTTCCCCATGAACCGGACGAAGCTGGTGAATTTGATTTGGTTGTTATAGGTGGAGGAATAGCAGGGACCAGCGCGGCAATTTCTGCTGCACGCCTGGGACTTAAGGTTGCGCTTATTCAGGACAGGCCGGTTCTTGGAGGTAACAACAGCTCTGAGGTTCGTGTTCACCTCGGAGGGCGTATTAACATAGATCCGTTTCCGGCCCTTGGTGATGTTGTAAAAGAGATTGGCCCGTCACAAGGGGGTAATGCCAGGCCTGCAAATAATTATGAAGACCACAAAATACTGGGGGTGGTTCATGCTGAAGAAAATATTTCACTTTTTCTTAATTTCCGGGCTTATGATGTTGAAAAGGAAGGTTCAAGAATAAAACGGATTATTGCTCGTCATACCGAGTCGGGTGAAGAACTTGTTTTTTCAGGTTCTTTATTTGCCGATTGCACCGGGGATGGCACCATTGGCTATCTTGCCGGAGCCGATTTTGCCATTGGACGCGAAGGCAGGGATGAATTTGGTGAGAATACAGCACCTGAAACAGGTGACAAAATGACTATGGGGTCATCTGTTCAATGGTATTCGGTTGAAGATGATGAATATTCTCCTTTTCCTGTTTTTAGTTATGGTTTAGATTTCAATGAGGAAAATGTCCAGAAGGTTACCATGGGAGAGTGGACATGGGAAACAGGTATGAATTTCCACCAGATATATGATTTTGAACGGATAAGGGATTACGGACTCATGGTCGTTTATTCCAACTGGTCTTTCCTGAAGAACAGCAGTTCTATAAGGAAAGATTATCTTAACCGCCGTCTTGAGTGGGTTGCTTATATTGCAGGTAAAAGAGAATCCAGACGTTTGCTGGGGGACCATATACTGACTGAGAATGACATCAGAGATTATGTTATTTATCCTGATGCATCCGTGCCTACTTCCTGGAGTATTGACCTTCATTATCCAGATCCTGAAAACACTAAACATTTTCCCGGACAGGAATTCAAGTCAATTGCTGAATTTATTCAAATACATCAATATCCCATTCCTTACCGCTGCTTGTATTCCCGTAATGTGGATAACCTTTTCATGGCGGGAAGGAATATCAGCGTTACTCATGTGGCGCTTGGTACAGTCCGCGTCATGCGTACAACAGGGATGATGGGAGAGGTAGTGGGTATGGCCGCATCGGTTGGAATCAGAAATGAGACAACTCCCCGGGGAGTTTACCAGGACCATCTCGATGAGCTGAAAGCATTAATGAAGGAGGGTGTTGGAAAATATGATATTCAGGGTCAGCAGGATTATAATCTTGGCGGCACACTTGGTCCAAAAGAGGAATAACGGGACAGTACCCTTCCCGTTCCAGTTAACAGTCCGGGAGATTTTGCATGAACAACTATTTTACCCGGATCACGACCGGAACGGACACTAAGCTGGTAACGGCCCTTGTACGTTTGTACACGTGGCTGTTGAAAACTTTTCATGTCGGTGGGATTACCGTTGCCGACTGCCTGAAGGATACCGGGACCCTCCAGTTCTAATTGTTTAATATTGATCATTTTGAAACGGGAGATAAAGTTACGTCTAAATAATCAGCAACAATTCCAAATAAGAGAATTATTATAATTGAATATTTATTTATATATTGACATTTTATAAATGCAGGTTAACACCTGTTGTAACAATGTTACCATCTGTTTATTCAATATATTCAAATAAAACCTTTACCTTAATCCTGCCGATATGAAACTTAAAAACTTTAGTGGTAATTCTGTTCTCGGACTTGCTGCTCTCACTACTTTAACCCTTTCCGGATGCCAGGAACAAGTTCCTGATGAACTACCGAATATTCTCTGGCTGGTAAGTGAAGATAACAGCCCTCTACTGGGCTGTTATGGTGATGATTTTGCAACGACACCCTATCTGGATAAAATGGCTTCGGACGGTTTTTTATATACCCATGCCTATGCCAATGCCCCTGTGTGTGCCCCTGCCCGCAATACCATAATCACAGGCGTCTATGCTAATTCCGGCGGCAATCAGCATATGCGCAGCAGGTATGCCAAATCGGAAACGGTAAGAACATACCCTGAATTCCTGCGTGAAGCAGGTTATTATTGTACCAACAATGCTAAAACCGATTACAATACCAGCAGCATTGATCCAAACAGTATCTGGGATGAAAGCAGCGGAAGTGCCCATTACAAAAACAGGGAACCCGGTCAGCCTTTCTTTGCAGTATTTAATTGCGGTATATCACATGAAAGCTCTATTCATGATTATATACCTGATGAACAATTACGTCATGATCCTGAAGAAGTGCCTCTTCCCCCCTATCATCCTGAAACACCTGCCATGAAACATGATTGGGCCCAGTATTACGATAAGATTGAAGATATGGATGGCTGGGTTGGCGAAAAACTCCATGAACTGGAGGAAGCCGGTTTGGCTGAAAACACTATTGTTTTTTATTATGCTGATCATGGTGGTGTATTGGCAAGGAGCAAGAGGTATGTTTATGAAACGGGGACCCATGTACCTTTTATTTTACATGTTCCCGAAAAATACAAGCATCTCTTTCCGGCTGAACAGCCCGGTTCTGAGGTTAACCGGCTGGTCAGTTTTGTGGATCTGGCGCCCACCCTGTTGAGTATTGCCGGAATACCCGTTCCGGAATATATGCAGGGCAGTGCTTTTCTGGGCGATCAGAAGACTGATGATCCTGAATATGCTTATATGTTCAGGGGCAGGATGGATGAACGTTATGACATGAGCCGGTCTGTCCGCGACCATAAATACCGTTATATCCGCAATTACATGCCATACAGGGTATATGGGCAGCCTTTGGATTATTTGTGGAGGGCTCCTTCCATCCGTTCCTGGGAACAGGCTTATTTAAACGGGGAATGTAACGAAATTCAGAGTATATTCTGGAACACCAAACCGGTGGAAGAGTTGTACGACACTGAAAATGATCCCTGGGAAATCAATAATCTTGCTGGTGATCCTGCATATAACGATGTCCTTGACCGGATGCGTGATGCAAATGCAGAATGGGTACTTCGCATAAATGATTCCGGTTTTATACCCGAGGCTGATCTTGTTGACCGGACAGGGGATATGGCCACATACGATTACATGCGCTCCGGGAGAGTTAATCTTAAAGAAATTGTTGATGCTGCCGAACTTGCTACGCTTGGCAGAAGTGAAAACCTGGAACAGTTACAATCCTTCCTGGAAAGCAGTGAAAGCGCCATCCGTTACTGGGGGGCCACCGGATTGCTTATCCTTGGCGAGAATGCAGCTCCGGCAAAAGAAAATTTGCTTGATGCCCTTACAGATGAGTCGGCGAATGTAGTTACCGTTGCTGCCGAAGCACTTTACAATATGGGAGAAAAGGAAGCGGCTGAAAAAGCATTGATCCGGGTCCTGAAAGATCCTAATGAGTTTGCCCGTTGCCATGCGCTTAATACCATTGATTGTATTGAAGCTGAAACGCCTGAGTTTAAAGCCGGGGTGGTTAACATGCTCAAAGAATTGCCGGAACTGACGCGCAGTGATTATGATGTCAGAGCAGCCAAAAGGCTGGTTGATAAATGGGAGTTGAATCCGGAGGATTACGATATGGAATTCATTTGGTAATATGAGGAATTTTATCCATTTGACTGGTCGCCTGGAATGATCTGATCAAAGCATGGATGTTGCTTAGGTTAAAAAGTAATTTTTTTTTTTTGGATTTATAGCATTGTTAAATAGATAGCATTGTTAAATAGATTGATAACCAGACTTTGTAGATATGAAACCAATTATTCTCGCCTCAGTTACCCTTGTATCGGCTCAGATTGCCGGTTGCGGCAGTCAGCAGTCAGAAGAATATGAACGGCCTAACATCCTGTTTGCCATCAGCGATGATCAGTCATTTGGGCATACCAGCTTTTCCGGAAGTGATTTTGTCAATACCCCTGCTTTTGACCGGGTAGCAGGAGAAGGAATATATTTTGCCAATGCCTTTGCCGGCTCCCCGGGATGCGCCCCCTCACGCAGTGCATTAGTTACAGGCCGCTACCACTGGCAAAATGAACAGTCGGGGCAACATGCCTCTTCCTGGATGAAGAAGCATGTGCCTTTTATTGATTTACTAGATGCAAACGGTTATGTGACCGGTCGTACGGGGAAGGGAGTTTCTCCGTTCCGTTATGCCCGTGACGAGAATGATTCTTTGTGGCGTGCCACAGATGCGGGAGGAATTACCCACAGTAATATAAGATATGAGCCAGGGACACCTGGTGATGAAAGAACAACTGACCGAATCAGCCCGGTGAATTATTTTGAAAATTTCAAATATTTCATGGAAAACGTGCGGGAAGATAAGCCGTTTTTCTTTTGGTATGGCGCCAGTGAGCCGCACCGTGCTTATGAACAGGATTCGTGGAAGCGTACTGATAAGAAACTGTCAGATGTTGATCTTCCCGGGTTTTTTCCTGACCATGAAATTGTAAGGGGGGATATGCTTGATTATGCCGTTGAGATTGAGTGGTTTGATATGCATTTGGAACGGATGCTAAGTTACCTGGAAGAAATCGGAGAACTTGACAATACCATAGTAATCGTCACCTCCGATAATGGAATGCCATTTCCGCGGGCAAAGGCCAACAGCTATGAATATGGTATTCATGTACCTCTTGCCATCAGGTATCCAAAGGAATATGCCGGAGGAAGAGTCGTGGACGATCTTATTAGTTTTTCAGATTTTGCTCCAACTTTTCTGGAAATAACCCAAACCAGTCAGGAGGGTATGTTGCCGGTTTCCGGGGAGAGCTTTTTGCATATCCTGAGATCAAAGGAACAGGGAATAGTTGATGAATCCAAAGAATATGTTTTTTCAGGCCGGGAGCGCCATTCTTCTTCAAGATATCGCAATTGGGGCTATCCTCAGCGGACTATTCGCAGCCGGGACTACCTTTTAATCTGGAACATGAAGCCCGGACGCTGGCCTGCAGGAGCTCCGCAACGTATAAAGCCCGGCACAGAAGATGAACTTCTGCCGATGTATGGAATTGATGAAGATGGAGTGCACCATTCCGATTGGGCATTTACCGACATAGATGCAGCACCAACAAAATCCTATATTATTGAAAATATGGAGGATGAAGCAGTCAGGCCCTATTTTGACTGGGCACATGCCAAACGTCCAGAGTTCGAGTTATTCGATATAACAAACGATCCTTACAACCTAACTAACCTGGCCGGAGATCCGGCTTACGCTGAAGTGGAAAAAAAGCTGAAAGATGTTTTGCTACAGGAACTTACAAAGTCAGAGGACCCACGTGTAGTCGGACCTGATAAGGAAATCTTTGATTCATACGTCCGGTACGTAGGTCCGATGCGTGAATTTCCGGAACCCTGATTATGATGATTTAAGTATTTAAAATTTTGATAAAAGAGGCAATTATACCTTCAAAAAATTGCCTCTTTTATACATTATCCATAGAATGAAAAATATTATAGATACATTACCCAGGCGGATAAGTACTCCATAATAATCCCCTGCGAACTGGCGGGTCCCGAAGAGCAGGGATTCGGTTAAGCTGCTAAAGGCCACGATCATAAACAACATATAAGCCAGAATAGAGTTCATCCCGTATATTTTAAGCCAGTTAAGATATTTTCCATAATCACGGTAATCGATCAGGTAATAGAACAGTGCCATAAGGAGAAAGCAAATCCCACTGCTGTAAAGTGTCATTGAACTGGTCCATATCTTTTTAATAACCGGCATCTGCAAGCCCCAGAGCTGTCCTGCCACCATCATCAGAATACCTGCTATCACCATCCACCGGATCTTTTTTCCTTTGCCAAGATCGCTTTTCATGATATGCCCGGCAAACACTCCGGTCATAACGGTTACACCAAAGGTAAGGCTGCTGATAATCCACGTATACCGGTAATTACCGAAATCAATTCCGGTTCCAGTCACCTGAGACCCGTCCCTGAATCTTCCAAGGACCAGCCGGTCAATGTATTCTGCAAGATTATGGTCCGGACTGAAATCACCCCCTCCATATCCATCTATCTTTACGAATGAAAGAAGAGCCCAGTAAACCAAAAGCAATCCGGCGGTTATCGCTAATTGTCCGCGTAACTCAAAATTTATCAAAAGTATAGCCGAAATTAGATATCCAATAGCAATTGCCTGAAGTGTATTTGAAAACAAATATATATTTTCAGAATCCATAGCCAGCAGGTTTCCCTGGGCCATCATTCCAAAGATCCATAAAAGTAGTACTCGCTTGAGTACACGCTTATATAGCTTTTTCTTGCTTCCATCCCGGAGGTATTTTGAAAATGCAAATGGCATAGAAGCTCCGGCCATAAACATAAAGAGTGGCATAATGATATCCCAGAAGGAGAAACCTTCCCACTGAACATGCTGGAACTGGGTATTGATAGCATTGATCCATCCAATATCCACCACTCTGGCAAATTCACTGAATACAGGTTGAAAAAAGACCAGGCAGAAAAGATCAAAACCCCTTAATACATCTAATGATCCTAGTCGGGTAGTTCTTTCAATTTCCATTAATGTAATTTTTAATGCTTTTTTCTCAGATGTAAATCCGGAAATTTGAAGACAAAAAAGTTTGAATTTTACAATGGTACAATCATATTCTTAATATTGCAAATTCACCTGACTTTTTGAAAGGTAATGTGCTGGCGATGCTCCGATCGAAAGGGATGTGGGAATAAAAAAAATCGCTGCGTGAAGTAAAAACCGGGGTTAAGTCCGGTGTTGGATAAACAGATTTTAGCAAATTGCTTAGTCGCTGAATATCTGTTCCGAAAAGAAATCCTCTGCATTTTTATAATATATTTTTTCTATTACACCGGCAGGTAATTGCAACCCTTTTACATCCTGATTATCAAGGTCACTGACGGTTATTGTTGAGTCGGTTGCAAGATAGATCCAATGATCCAACCATCTTGTGCGGAGGTTTTCTTTTGTGCTTTTATAATTTGTATTGTTATCGGTGACTGACATATCAGAGCCATACATGATCCTGTCCTGGTATTTGATCATAAATTTGCGAACTTTCTCATGATCGGCGAGGGATTGATGTTGAAGGTGACCTATTCTTGCAGAAATATCGACACTTAGAGCCGGAAATTTTTCAAAGCGACTGGCAAGTTCATCAACACTCCATTCCAGACTGGCAAGATGGGCGCCGGAAAAGATCAGGTCCGGATATTTCTCGAGTATCCGGTCACGTGCATTTATCTGATCTTCATAGGATGGGGCGTCAGGGTGAAGATACATATGATACTGTGGATTGTTTGTAAAGTATCTGCGATCATTTCCCAATGTCATCTTTTCGGCAGGAAGCCAGCAATTTAAAGGCTCGCCAAGGTGACCCAGCAGAGGGATCTCGTTCTCCTGTAGGTATTCCAGAGCCGGTTCAAAGGCCGGATTGTCAATCATAATGTAATTTCTTTCATCATCCTGCAGTACCATCCCAACGTTTTTCCAGACCTTAATACCTGAGGCTCCGGCTTCCATGCATTCTTTGATCCGGGCAATGATCTGATCGGGGAAACCGGGATCACCAAAATTATCGACAGAAAATGTCCCAAGAAAAATAAATTTGTCAGGATACTCCTTCTTTATTGCACTCGCAGTCTCAAGCTGCTCATCAATGGACCTTCCAGCATCTACATTGGGAGAAATGAACCTCATATTTATGGAGTCGGCGAATTCCAGGTACCGGGAGTCAGTTGTGTTATAGTGAAAATGGGCATCTATTTTCGGAACCGATTCAAAATCTGAAGAGGAATAATATTCAGGGGTTCCTGTGTTGCATCCGGAGAATAGAAAAAACAGATAGCCTAACAGTAATAGTTGTGATATCCTAGTGATAATCATTTTTTCAAGCTTTTAAATTTGGTGTAAAATGAATTTATTTTGAATTTATTTTGAATTTAT
>CAZFOO010000010.1:33057-53551 GCA_964520585.1 uncultured Bacteroidales bacterium | reverse complement strand
CAAGCTTTTAAATTTGGTGTAAAATGAATTTATTTTGAATTTATTTTGAATTTATGATTATTAAGTCTGCCGAATAAATCACTGGCCTTATGTAGTGCTGGGTCCTTCTCTTTTTACTAATAATTTTAATAGGTAAGACATTCGAGATGAAAATTTATCAAATGTCATCTTAGTTTTAACTTACGTGTAGCTATAATATACATACATACAGCTACATACTGAATGTGTTTTAATGATCTCTTAACTTAATGATTTTAGAGGGCATTAATGATGCATTATTATGATCAGTTTTTGAAATTTGTAAGTACGGTGTATCCGGTCAGCTTTCCTCTTCTGTTAAATGTTTCATTTCTGACCATTCCCACGCCATCGGCAATCCATTCTACAGCGCTGGAACTTGTGTTAATAAAACCGGCTTTTGAGTTAATGTCATAGCTGATCTTGTAGCAGCTAAAGGTGCCTGCATCAGTAGTTATATCCTCCATCTCCTCCACTTTGCGGTTAGAAATATTTACAGTCATTGTCAATATTGTTGCTGCTCCGCTTTTTACAACCATTTTAATCTCTCCGTCAGGCAATTGATCCCCGGCGTTTAAACTTGCTGGATAAATAAGGTTATCCGCCGTAAATTCTATTCCCATTTCCTCATATGTCGCAAGAGTAGCAGGGTCAAGATAATCCTTAAGATCGAATCTAAAAACTCCGTCTTCACAATAAAGTTCCAGGTCACTTGAGTAAATCTCTGTTTCATCCTCATCGTAACTGGTAGCCCTGACCTTCACTTTTGTATTATTGCCGTTGGTGACTTTATCAAGGATTTCATGCCTTGTGATTGCAGAAAGTCTGTCACGCTGGTCATAATGCCTCATTTCGCGCTCAGATCCGATGTTCTCGGGAAAATACATGGTACAGTCCTGGGCTTGAAGTGCTGAACCGATCATAAGTATGGCAAATAAAAGTATTCCTATTCCTGTTTTCATGATCTTAAAAATTAGTTGGTTAAATATCCGATATTATAATAAGCAAGTTAATAAAAAATCTTTTATGCAAATGTTTTTTATAATTTGCTTTATTACTTTTGAATAAGTAATAAAATAAAATGTCCGGGTTGAAAATTTTATCTCCTGTGCAAAGTAATAATGTTTATTCGCAACATATTACTGAGATGATTTAATATTGCAAATATAAATATAGATAAATAATAAATTATGAGTTCGAAAATTAAATGGGGAGTATTAAGTACTGCCAAAATAGGAGTGCAAAAAGTCATACCGGCAATGCAACAAGGAAAATATTCCCATATAGATGCTATTGCATCCAGGAGTATCGATAAAGCCAATGATGCAGCCGATAAACTGAACATTGAAAAACGTTATGGCTCTTATGAGGATCTTTTGAATGACCCCGGCATTGATGCAATTTACAATCCTCTTCCTAATCACCTGCATGTTCCATGGACCATCAAGG
The DNA here is from genome assembly GCA_964520585.1 of uncultured Bacteroidales bacterium. Classification (GTDB taxonomy): domain Bacteria; phylum Bacteroidota; class Bacteroidia; order Bacteroidales; family PUMT01; genus PXAP01. The sequence continues at coordinate 52,084 of CAZFOO010000010.1, read as the reverse complement.
CAATGGAGGCAGGAAAACATGTACTCTGTGAAAAACCGGTTGGAATGAATGCAGATGAGGCACTATCCTTACTTGAAGCAAAAAAGAATTTTCCCCGGCTTAAGGTTATGGAGGCCTTTATGTACCGTTTTCATCCGCAATGGGAGAAAGCCCGGGAACTGGTTATGAACGGTTCGATAGGAGAAGTTAAAACGTTGCAGTCGTTTTTCTCCTACTATAATATTGATCCCGAAAATATTCGCAACAAAGCCGGTATTGGGGGAGGAGCATTAATGGATATCGGGTGTTACTGCATTTCTTTTCCCCGGTTTATTTTTGATGAGGAACCCGTCGATATTGTCGGGTATAACGATATTGATCCGGTAATGAATATTGATCGTCTGAGCTCCGGAATGCTTCGTTTTCCTTCCGGGAAAACGTCTGCTTTTACCTGTTCAACTCAGCTTATACCTTACCAGAAAGTCCATATTTTTGGTGATCAGGGGCAAATTACTATAGAAATTCCGGTAAATGCCCCACCAGAAGAAACAACAACTATAATTCTTCGAACCAGGGACAAAACCAGAAAATTTTCTTTTGACCCAACGGATCAATATACCTTGCAGGGAGATGCCTTTTCAAAGGCTGTTATCGAAGACAAACCGGTGCCTACCCCTCTGGAAGATGCCGTTAACAATATGAAAGTGCTGGATGCAATCAGGTCAGCGTAAATTTTAAATTATATTTACATAATTTAAAAACCTAAACCTTATTCCTTTATTACTGATAAAAGCAAACAAAATAAAAGTTATTAATTTCAGTAAATCAGGTATTTGTATTATATTGCCACAGTATAATTTAAAATAATGAACTATGCCAAAATTACTTTATCAGATTCCGTTTTTTTTCATGGTTATTTTTCTGTTTGGCTTTAAATCACCTGATTTAGCCAGGCTGAATGTAATAACTGAACTGAAGGTAGGTGAATCAAAAGAAATTGAATTAGTAAATGGTGAGAAAGTAAACCTGGAGTTACTTGATATTAATATCATACGTGACAATCTAAGAAACGCCATCAGATCTGCTCATGTAAAAATTTCTGTCAATGGTGAGATAGTTGAACTTGGTGTGGGTAATTACAATTTACCGGTTACAGTTGGAGGTGTAAAGATTGACTGCCCTTTACTTAGAGAACATACAGTTTCAAATTATTACAGACACGGAGACGGTCTTCAGGGTGATGCCCGGTTCCGGCTTTGGCCGGAGGACTCGCCTTATATACAGCCCGGTACATTCTCATATCCTCTTAAACAAGTATGGTTTGCGACCAGGATGCAATCGCAGAATGAACTTGCAGGATTGGGTTGGGCTGAAAATCTGCAAAGCACAAATATTGGTTATCATCCTACTCATGATTTTGGTGGAGCTGAGGGTATGGATGAGATAATTGCTGCAACCAGTGGATTGGTTGTTTCATCAAAAAATGAAGTTCTTGAAGGGTATGAAGATCTTCCCGGAGATGTACGGCCCGATGTGATCTGGATAATAGATAACCGGGGATGGTATTACCGTTACAGTCACCTTGACAGTACAGAACCTGAAATTGTTCCCGGAGCACGGGTTGAAATTGGCCAGCCGCTCGGTTTCATGGGGAAACAAGGCGGTAGCGGAGGATGGGTGCATTTACATTTCGGAGTACATTACAAAAATCCCGGCTCATCTGTTTGGGAAGTTGAGGATGCGTATCCTTACCTCTGGGAAGCATATGTAAGTAAATATGATCCCCCTCTGGTTGCAGTTGCGCGTCCGCGTCTGCTTGCATGGACAGGAGAAGAAACCACTCTTGATGGGTCTAAATCTGTTAGCCTGAAGGGTGAGATTGTGTCATTTGAATGGACATTTACCGATGGTACAAAAGCAAAGGGGGCTGTCCAGAAGCGAAAGTATGACAAGGCCGGGGAATACAGTGAAATTCTTAAAGTGACCGATTCAAAAGGGAATGTGGATTATGATTTTAGATATATTCAGGTATATGACAAAGCGGATCCTGAAAAACAGGTTCCTACAATACATCCGGCATTCCATCCTTCATTAAATATTAAGCCCGGTGATCCTGTTACCTTCCTTGTGCGTACATTTGGCAGCAAAACAGGGGATGAGGTATGGGATTTTGGTGACGGATCGGATAAAGTAATTGTTAATTCAGGGGTTGTACAACGTGAATCACAAAACGAAGGTGAATATGCAGAAACGGTCCATTCGTTTTCCAGACCAGGTCATTATGTTGTCAGGGTAGAACGTACAAATGAACACGGATTTACTGCAGTCGGCCATCTGCATGTGGTTGTTAATGAATAATAAATTGATGTTTTTGTGACATCTGTTAGCAGGAGCCATAATCAATAAGAAATTTATAAAGTAAATGCTTTTACATGAGATAGATATATTTTTATTCAATCTCAAAGAAGTCCACTTTTTGTCAATATTAACCTGATAGTTATGAGAATGATTTTTTCAGTACTTTTATTTTTTTTGTTTTCTTTTTCGACCTTTGCCTATGAAAAAAGAGATTTCCTTCAGAGATCTTTCGATGCAGGCAGTCTGAAAAATTCCCTGATATTAAATCAGGAATGGGTAACATATCCTGATTATAGCGACCGGGCAGGATGGGATGCTTTAACTGGTGGACTAAAAAGGGAAATCATTTCGCGGGGTGAAGAATTTCTTGACTATGAATGGAAGGTTGTAACTGGTACCAACTACCTGGAATATGAAAGAAGTGGTGATCGAAATGCTATGCAACAGCCGTTCAATTCCAACAGATCTGCCTTGAGCAACCTTGTAATAGCTGAACTGGCTGAAGGGGAAGGTCGCTTTTTGGATCAGATTGCAAATGGAATATGGTTATTCTGTGAAAAAACTTCCTGGGTTCAATCTGCGCATATGGGGCATCATACAAGACAGGAAAGAACGTCCTTACCTGATTATGACGAGTATGTGATTGATTTGCTGGCAGGTGATGTTGGATCTTTTCTTTCGTGGACTTACTATTTTCTGAAAGATGAACTTGACAGGCAGGTGAATCCTTTGGTTTCACAGAGGCTTCGCAAGAATCTTCAGGAGCGTATCCTGGATGCCTATATGGAAAGGGATTATAGCTATCTGGCATTTAATGCCACACCACTTACCAAAGTTAATAACTGGAATCCCTGGGTCAATTTCAATGTTATTTGCTCTTACCTTTTGCTGGAAAATGATCCTGAAAAACTCGCCGCAGCTGTATACCGCAGTATGATCTCGGTTGACAGTTTCATTAATTACTATCATGAAGACGGTGCTACCGAAGAAGGAACATCATATTTCAGTCATGCAGTCGGAAAGATGTATGACTATCTTCAGATTTTGAATTATGCCGGAGTACAGGTTTCTCCGGTTTTCAACGAACCTCTTATTAAAAAAATGGGAGAATTTGTATCTACAGCTTATATTGGCAATGGATGGGTGGTTAATTATTCAGATGCATCACCCAGGTACAGGGGGCCTCTAGGAGTTATATACAGATATGGAGAAGCTGTGGGAAGTGATGAGATGAAACAGTTTGCATCCTATCTTTATTACCGGGATGACAATGATAATTATATCTTGTCGGGCAGTGATATATTCAGGACTTTGGAAAATATGAAGTCACATCCTCGGGTAGTTTCAACCACACCTTCCACTTCAACTGAACCTTATACCTGGTATCCGCAGACTGAATTACTTTATCTGCGACATAAGTCCGGATTTTTCTTATCTGCCAAGGGAGGGACAAATCAGCAAAGTCATAATCATAATGATGTAGGATCGTTCGTGCTTTTTTATGAAACCATTCCAGTGTTTATTGATGTAGGTGTAGGAACCTATACCCGGCAGACCTTCAGCAGTGAACGGTACTCTATATGGACAATGCAAAGTGATTACCATAACCTGCCGGTAATTAATGGTGTTTCCCAAAGGTCACTGGGACTTGACAGACATCCTGAAGATGAAAAGTACCGGGCAAAGGATGTGAAATTCAATCCACGCAGATCTGCTTTCTCTGCTGACATATCCGGCTCTTACCATCCCGATTCCAGGGTCCGGAAATGGGTACGCAGTTATACCCTCGATAATAGAAACAGACTTATTATTGAAGATGATTTTATACTTACCGAAGCTGTTGAAAATAATCAGATAAATTTCATGACACAGTCCGAGCCGGATATTTCACAACCAGGGGTAGTCAGACTGAATATTGATAATGAGGTGATAATATTAACCTTTGATACATCAGACTTCAGTGCTGCAATTGAAGAGTTGCAACTGACAGATCAAAGATTATCCAATTCATGGGGCGAAATGTTATATCGCCTGTCCTTAAATGCCAGCGAGCTGAGAAAAAAAGGAAAATACAAGTTTGTGGTTGAGCTTGAATAACAAAGATCCGAAAATCAAAGTCAACCGTTCTGAGGATACCCGGGCATATCAGTGCAAGTCAGCGTTACTGCTCTTTTATTCCCATACTACCAGGTCATTGGATTTGATGGCATGACCTGGTGGCGGGTTCTTTTCACTAAAAACTACCAGTTTTTCATAAGGCTCTATTACAATACCTTCTTCAGAAATGTTTCCATATTGATCTATGACTGAATAAATGTCAAGTTGCAGATGTCTTGCCAGGAAAGGGTAAACAGCTTTACGTTTGGAAAATTCAAAACCATGGTCCTCCTCTGGGAAATGAACATTGGCAACATTTTTTTCTGCTCCCAAAAGTTTATATATTGCACGGATGTGGGGATACTCCACTTCGGGATTGTTTTTTGTCCAGTCACCACCGTTTGAAACAAGTAGTAATGGACGTGGTGCTGCCAATGCTGCAATCTCAACATTGTTGGTTTCATGGTGTCTGCCTGCATGTACCGGCATACCACTTTCACATACACAGCCGCCGTAAAAATGAGCAGAAACCTGAACTACCGGTGCTGAGACGGTGATTCTTTCATCTACTGCGGTTAATAAAAATACCTGGGTAGCTCCCCCCGAGGCGCCTGTTGCTGCAACTCTTCTGGAATCAATATTCTCAATTCCCAGCAGAAAATCAAGTGCACGAATACTGTTCCATAACTGTAATTTGAGGACACCGGGGTATCTGTGTTCCCAACCCCACTCCCTGCTTTCTCCGTAACCCACCATATCAACCGAAAGCACCATTGCACCCATTCTGGCGAGACTGGCGCAACGGCTTTGGGCATCTTCGCGGAACCTCCCGTAATTATCGGGACTGTCCCAGTGTCCGTGAAAGCTTAATATTCCGGGAATTTTTCCCGAATGACCGGACGGGTAATAAAGGCTTCCGGTCACGAAAACTCCCGGGAGACTTTCAAAGGCCACATTTTCCACAATATATCCATCATATTCTCTCTTATTTGTTCTTATGGCATTAAGAGGTGTTTTTTCCGGTAGTGGATATAAATCCGCTCCCTTTAGGATGCCTTCTTTTATTAGGGCAGCTTTTTCCTGCCATAACCTGGCAGTGGGATAGCTCTCCATAAATTTATTTAACTGCTGAACAGCCTCTTCTTCGGAAAAGTAGTGTCCAACTCTCAGGAATTTTTTATCTTCATCTTGTCCATAAAGATGATCAGGTAGAATCCCTGCGAACAGCAATACTGGGATAATCGCAATCAAAGTATTGATTTTTCTTTTTAATGATCTGTGGGGTGTGGATATAGGATTCATTGTGGCAGATTTAGATGGTTTCTTGAAAAAGTGTGAGTGATCTTATACAAAGGGGTTAATGGTTTATTAAAAAAGTTTGAGCGATTTCTGTAAAACTGGTTTTAATGATATATTAAAAAAGGTTGAATTAATTTTGAGAATGGCCTGATTATAAGGTTAAATATAATACTATCCGGTAAAATAATTTGTATATTAGTTCCTTAATATTTTGAAGAAAAAGTTCCGACAGGAAATAATTATAATGACAAGGATATTTAAGAGTCTGAAATTAAATCTTTTGCACATCAATATGCATTATTAATAGATTGAACCTACCGTAAATTTAACTGATTAATTAACCAATTAGCTTAACTATGACCAAAAAACCTAGATCCAGCCGTCGTGAGTTTATTGTTTCGGCAGGGATGGCTACAGCAGGACTTGCTCTTGGTACTAACGGACTTAAGGCATTTGGTGCTCCTTATGGGGCGGGCATATTAGGATCAAATGAGAAAATCCGTGTCGGCTTCATCGGTGTTGGCAACCGTGGCAGTCAGCTGCTGAACCTGTTTATGAGTCAGCCTGATTGCGAAATCGCTGCTTTATGTGATGTTTATGAGCCTTATATGACCCGCGATCGTAGTGCTGTGCATCCCAGGCATATAAATGACATGGATGGCCAGATACCCCGCATGGGAGAAAAGTTCCCGAATACGGTCAGGCAATATACAGATTACCGTGATCTTCTGGAAGATAAAAGCATAGATGCTGTATGCATTGCCACCCCCGATCACTGGCATTGTTTGCAAACCATACATGCTATTCAGTCGGGGAAGGATGTTTTTGTTGAAAAACCTCTGACGATAACCATTAAAGAAGGGAGGATGATGGTGGATGCGGAGAGGAACAGCAAACAGGTAGTTGCTGTCGGGCTCAACCGGCGAGGTTCGGCAACCTATCAGAAGCTTTCCAGAGAAATTCCTGCCGGGAAAATAGGAAAGATTACCTGTGCGTTTGCAAGCCGGATAAATAATATGTATCCTGATGGTATTGGGAGACTGAAACCGGAGGAAGCTCCTAATAACTTCAACTGGGACGCGTGGGTAGGTCCCCGTGCCTACAGGCCTTACCAGTACAATATTGCCCCCTATATGTTCCGCTGGTGGAGTGACTATTCCAGTCAGATGGGTAACTGGGGCGTTCATTACATGGATGTTATCCGCTGGATGATGAATGAACAGGCTCCGGTCGCCATAAGTGCCCACGGAGGCAAATATGCGGTTGATGATGACAGGGATATTCCTGACACGATGCATGTGACCTATGAGTTTGCATCGGGCTCAATAGTTACCTTCAGCATATATGAAGCAAGCAGCAACAGGTTCATTCCTTACGGTGAGGTTGAGTTAAGAGGGACCAAAGCATCATTGTTTGCCGGCGAGGGTGGCTACAGGATAATGCCAACGAGCAGGGGCCAGTTTCAGACATGGGATAAACTGGCTGATGCGGAGGAGTTTACTCCAGGCGATGAGATGCTTGCCGATGGCAGCAGTCGCAACAGCACCCTTAATCTGGTAAGAAATTTCCTTGATTGTGTGAAATCACGAGACACACCATTATGCACTCTGGAAGACGGACACCGGTCAACCAGTTTTGCTCATCTGGGGAATATTGCCCTGGCAACCGGGCAAAGATTACAATGGGATCCGGTAAAAGAAATATTTCCGGGCAACGAAAAAGCCAACAGGTTGTTGCACTATGAATACAGGAAACCTTATGTGTTATAAAAAAAAACGCATGCATCATGCGATTGAATAAGTCTTATTTGCTTTCTCAAAGACCTGTTGACAGATCGTTATTTGAATAATAATAATAATAATAATAAGAGGAATAATTGCTATGAAATATTCAAGACGCAGTTTTATCCGGACTACTGCCTTAACAGGTGCTTTTATGCCGTTTGCAGGAGCAATGGCATCGGAAATCCAGTCCGGCAACCAGAATCAATCCAAAATCTATTATTTTTCCAAGGATCTGGATAAATATGAAACGGAATTTATGGCTGAAACACTCAGTCTTTCAGGTGTTGATGGACTTGATCTTACTGTTAGGCCAGGAGGAAAAGTGGAGCCCGAAAAAGTTACTGACGATTTGCCAAAAGTCGTTGAGACAGGTAATAAATACAATCTGGCTACTAATCTAATTGTAACTGCCATTACCGGGACCGAGGATCCGCTGACCGAAAAGGTTCTTATAACAGCATCTGCACTTGGAGTGAAACACTACAGGCTTGGATATTATGATTATGACTTATCTGAAGGAGTTTTAAAGTCTCTTGAAAATATCAAATCAAGACTAAGAAGTCTTTCCGACATGAACAGGCATTTCAATATTCAGGCCGGGTACCAGAATCATAGTGGGGGAAGGGTTGGATCACCAGGATGGGATGTCTGGGAACTGGTAAAAGATTTCCCGGTTGAAACCATAAGCAGTCAGTTTGATGTCCGTCATGCTAAAGTCGAAGGCAACAGGTCATGGATATTCGTTTTGCATTTATTGAGCAAGAATATTGGGTCTCTTGCCATAAAGGATTTCACGTGGCACGTAGAGAAAGGAAGAGCCAGGATCGTAAATGTACCTCTTGGGGAGGGACTGGTTGATTTCAACCTTTATTTCCAAACTCTGAAAGAACTTAAGATCAATGCCCCTATAACCCTTCATGTTGAATATCCATTACTTACTGCCAAAGAAGAAAGTTTTACGCTTCTGGCGAAACAGAAGATTATCGTCGACAAGATCAGAAAAGATGTACAGTTTATCAGAAATATGACTGCCTGATAAACATTCTTTTTTATAATAAATGTTTGCTTGTAACCTATGATTACCTGGTACGACAGTTAAATAATTTGATAAAAAAACTTTCTGTGAATGAAAAACTTATCAAGACGGGAATTCATGAAAAAAAGTGGTATCATCACCACCGGGGCATTCCTTGCCGGCAGTTCTTCACCTTTCCCTGGCAGTTACGAAAAACAACATGTAATGAAAAATATTAATATTGAGAGTGTTGATTCTGATTTTGAACGGGAACCTCTTATACGTCCCTTTGGTTTTGCCGGTGGGTTTATGACAGAGATATGGCAGTCAGCTTCATACCTCAAAAGCTCTTCCGGGATACATAAAATAGGTTTATGCACTCAGAATGTATTGTGGTCTGATGGAAAAGTCTTCGCCGCTCATTCTGAAAGCGGGGGTAATGCACTTATGTATGCACTTACCGAAAGGGCCATGCAGATGACTAAAGGACATAGTTTTAAAACACCCCTTGAGTTGCTGGACAATCTTTTTCCGGAACTTGAGGAGTACGCGAAAAAGATAACCGGAAATCAGCAATTAAGGCAGACATTTACCCTGAATGCCCTGGTAGGACTGGATAATGCTGCATGGCTACTGTATGCTGAAGAAAATGGTCTCCGGACATTCGACGAAATGATTCCTCAGGAGTTCAGGCAGGCCATGTCGCACAGGCATGACCGGGTTGCAGGTATACCTCTTATGGCATATAATATTCCCATCAATGAGATCACTTCGGCCGTTGAAGAGGGATATTTTTTTATGAAGATCAAGATAGGCCAGCCCGGGACACAGGAAGAGATGCTGGAAAAGGACAAAAACCGGCTTACAGCCATTCATAACGCTATTGGTCATGCCAGAACCCAATACACTGAAAATGGCAGGTTGCCCTATTACTTTGATGCCAATGGCCGATATCAGGAAAAGGAAACTTTGATGCGGTTAATAGATCACGCCGAAAAGATAGGGGCACTTGATCAGATTGCGGTAATAGAAGAACCTTTTCCCGAAGACTTGAAAATAGATGTTTCCGATATTCCTGTTAACCTTGCTGCAGATGAAAGTGCACATACAGATAAGGATGCGCTTGAGCGTATTCATCTGGGTTACGGATCCATTGCCGTAAAACCCATTGCCAAAACCCTGAGTATGTCACTTCGAATTGCCAATATAGCTCACCAGCATGATGTTCCGTGTTTTTGTGCCGATCTTACCGTCAATCCTGTTTTGGTGGAATGGAATAAGAATTTTGCTGCAAGACTGGGGCCTTTCCCCGGGATAGGTGATATTGGTCTTATGGAGAGTAACGGACACCAGAACTATAAAAACTGGGATACCATGATGAGCTATCACCCGCGAACCAATGCTCCGTGGGTTAAGGTTAAGGAAGGTGTTTATGAGACGAATAAAGAATTTTACCGCACAGGAGGCGGTATTTTTGACAGCATGCCGCATTATGAAAATATGTTTTCCAGGTGACTTTTGTGAAAACCATTTTAATGGTTAAAACCATCCCAAAGTGAGGGCCATCATATTCTGGCTGGCTTTTCTCTAAAGGCATTTGAGGGCTTCAAATATTTGTGACGCAGCAAAAACCGGTGATGAAGCCACATTTTCAGGTAGAGGAAAGTCCGTATTTTGAGTTTTTTTGATATAAAAGTATTACCAGTTCATAAAAAGTTATTATTTTTCGAATATTTTTTTATAAATCTTCGTTACATTAATCTCATATATTTCATAAAAGCATGAAAGAGTCTCGAAATTACACAAGGTTGCAGCTTACTACATTGGTAATCTTACGTTTTCTGGTAGGATGGCATTTATTTTATGAGGGTCTGGCAAAATTACTCAATCCCTCATGGTCTTCATTTGGATTTCTCAGCGAATCACAATGGGTACTTACTGGTTTTTCCGAATGGGTCATATCAAATCCAAATATTTTGAATGTTGCGGATTTCCTTAATATCTGGGGTTTGATTTTTATTGGTGCTGCTTTGATCCTGGGAATATTTACCCGTTTTGCTTCATTTGCCGGGGCGTTTTTACTTTTTATTTACTTCCTTACTAATCCACCTCTTATTGGAATGGAATACACCATACCATCTGAGGGTAGCTACCTGATTGTAAATAAAACTTTGATAGAGGCTGTCGCCTTATTTGCACTTGCCATATTTCCAGCGCATATGGCAATCGGATTGGACACATTGTTTAAAAATATAAAGTACAAAAGGGAAAATAAATAAGGATATAATTATGGAATCATCAGAAAATAAAAGTGGGGCATCAGGTAATAATAAGGATCAGTCAGCTAAAAGCAGACTTTCCAGAAGAACTTTATTAAAGGGTTTGGCCGGATTACCTGTTTTAGGTGTACTTGGTTGGAAATCCTTTGAGAAATACAATTACTCAAATAATAAAAAGAGTTTGGTTCTTAAAGAATTGGGACTTGATAAAATCGAGGCACCAGTTGTTGTGAATTCTCCATCCGGTAGCAAAAAAGATCTTCTGCGGATAGGCGTTGTTGGATTTGGCAGCAGGGCAAATCAGTTATCAAATGCCTTAGGTTACATGCACCCCGATGATGCTGAAAGAAGGGCGCAAAATGAAACACTTGAAGGTTGGCTGGGGCAGGAAGATTTAAATGTGGCACTTACAGGAATTTGTGAAGTGTTTGATATGCGTGCCCAGAGAGGTATTGAAACCGGACAGCATGGTGTAAGATCCGGTGGAGCTGAGAAAAGTGGCTTGCCGGTAACCAGGTATCTCAATTATCATGATATGCTTGCCGATAAGAATATTGATGCAGTGATAATTGCCACACCCGATCATCATCATGCACAAATGGCTATAGATGCGGTAAAAGCCGGAAAACATGTTTATTGTGAAAAAGGGCCGGCCACAAGAGAAGAAGACCTGTTTAATTTATATAGCACTGTAAAGAATAGTGATGTTGTTTACCAGATTGGCCACCAGATTACTCAAAATGTCATTTATCAGCAGGCAAGAGAGATCATTAATAAGGATATTCTTGGTAAGATCACCCTTGTTGAAACGAGTTCTAACCGCAATAGTGCTCACGGTGCATGGATCCGGCATCTGGACGGGAATGGAAATCCAAAACCTGGTGATGAAAATTCGATTGACTGGCGCCAATGGCTTGGCTCCGCACCTTATGTGCCTTTCAGCACAGAAAGATATTATAACTGGACTCTGTGGTTTGATTATAATCTCGGACTAATAAATCAGTTGTTTACTCATGAGTATGATGCAGTCAATCAGTTGCTAAGGATGGGGCAACCAAAATCTGTGGTATCCTCCGGCGGAATTTATTATTGGAAAGATGGCCGTGATATGCCCGATGTCCTGCATATTGTAATAGAGTATCCTGAACGTGACCTTACACTCACTTACAGTGGTAATCTTGCTAACAGCCGGGGAAGGGGGCGTGTGTTTATGGGACACGATGCATCAATGGAACTGGGCAGTTCAATAAGTATAACGGCGGACCGTAATTCAACCCGCTACCGTGATAATATCCGTAACGGTATCATAGATCCTGCAGTGCCTATGTTATCTATACAGCCAGGGTCAGGCGAAATAGATGCAGTTACTTCAGCAACAGAAAGATATTATGCATCAAGGGGTTTGACAACGACCAATATAAATGGCAGACAGGTCGATGTCACACATTTGCATGTTAAACAATGGATCGATTGCATAAGGAACGGCAACGAACCGAGTGGAAATATTGAGCGTGCCTTTGAGGAAGGACTGGCCTGTATCATGGCCCATAAATCCTATGTTGAGAAAAGAAGGGTAGAATGGGATCCTGTCAACCAAAAAATTGTATAACCCTTATTTTGGTTTTCGCCTTGTTGATTTTAATTTTATTTTTAGTTAAAATATTTTTTAATACCTGCGCATTACTTAAGTGTCATATTAATTGAAAGGAGTTATTAAAGGTGGCCGTAAATTTACAAAAGCTTTTAATAATCTATTTCATCATTTAACAGGGTTTAGGGTTAGGTTAGTATCAGAAATCCCCTGTCTTTATAAGGTCTGGTAAAACCTTTTGGGACAGGGGATTTTTTATGAGCATAAAATCCGGTATCACTAAAACCTTTATGTCTTATAAAATTCCTGTAGCAGTTACAGTCCGCGCTAAAACCTTTATGTCTTATAAAATTCCTGTAGCAGTGACAGTCCGCGCTAAAACCACCTTCGTCAGCAAGAAAATTTGTTTTAGTTTTTTCTGCTGGTAGTTAAGAATCTTTTTGTATTTTGGTTCTTTTAAACTAAATGTTTTGTTATTCCTTATTGCACAACATGACGGAAGGCCCGCTATCATTGATCATTTTATTTTTAAGTATACTCTTTATTGTAATACTGACCTCAAAGTTCCGGGTTCATCCATTCCTGGTTCTCCTTCTGGCTGCCATTGGCGTTGGGTTGTCTACCCGTTTGCCGATGCAGGATATTGTTCAGGCCATTAAAAGCGGATTTGGTGACACTCTCGGGGGAATTGGAATTGTGATCATTGCAGGAACCATTATTGGTGTTATACTTGAAAAAACAGGAGCTTCATTAAGCATGGCGAATCTCATTCTGCGTCTGGTCGGTAAGGAAAGGTCGCCACTTGCAATTTCAATTGCTGGCTATATAGTAGGCGTTCCTATATTCTGTGATTCCGGTTTTGTAGTATTAAGTCCACTGAACCATGCTCTTGCCAGGCTATCCAATACATCGATGACGGTAATGGCGTTTGCGCTGGCCGGCCCTTTATATGTGATCCATTGCCTCATACCTCCACATCCCGGTCCAACGGCTGCTGCAGGAGTTCTGGGGGGAGATATCGGACTCCTGATTTTTTGGGGAGTAATTGCAGGAATTCCTGCTGTATTTGCGGGTTTGTACTGGGCATTGAAATTTGCTTCAAAATACTATACAGAACCACTTTCTGGTGAAAGCTTTGAAGATATTGCATCCCGGTTCAAGGAAATGCCTTCTCCTTTGTTGTCTTTTTTGCCTATAGTCATCCCGGTCATCCTTATTGGTCTTGGCTCCTTTGCAAGGCTGGATACCCAACCCTTTGGTTCCGGTATCTGCGGAGAGACCCTCATTTTTTTCGGCGACCCGGGAATAGCTCTTCTTACAGGGGTCTTTGTTTCGTTGTTGCTTGTCAGGAGATGGGATGCTGATGTTCTTGGCGAGTGGACCGGAGAAGCAATAAAGTCTGCAGGTCCAATCATTGCTATAACCGGAGCTGGCGGGGCCTTTGGCTACATGCTACGAGTTACACCAATTGGCGATTACCTTGGCAATGCACTCCTTGGATGGGAGATCGGACTATTGCTCCCCTTTATTCTTGCCGCAGCCCTTAAAACAGCCCAGGGATCGTCAACGGTATCGGTTATTACAACCTCGTCACTTATGGTTCCGATCTTGCCATTAATGGGACTTGATAGTACCCTGGGGGTGGTGTTTGTTATTCTTGCAATGGGTGCAGGATCCATGGTGGTATCTCATGCAAATGACAGCTATTTCTGGGTGGTCACAAAATTTTCAAACCTGGATGTGGGTACTGCCTATAAAACATATTCTACAGGTACTATTATCCTTGGTTCGGTTACTATGCTTACCATTCTGTTGTTATCTTTTATAATCGGGGTTTAACCCGTTAATGTTTTTTAGTATTCGCCTTCCGGTGGAAACAAGCAAATTGCCTTTATAATATAAAAACCAACACCTTTGGCCACAAAATTATCTCTGCATCATAATTTTGCCGGTGGTATGTTCTGGCAGGCTGCAACATGAAGGTTTAGGTTTAATTTGACTGAGTCGATTTTTCATGCAACCAACTTTACATTTTGATAAACTGGTCTGATGAAAAATTGAGATAAAAAAATTTCATATACATTTAAACTGTGGCAAATATTCAACAGATTGTAAATGTATGGGAATATGATTCCTTGGTCCGCTAATCACATGTCTTTTATTTTTCCTTGACTTATTGCTTGTATTCCAGACTTTTAAGAGTCGTTATGGGATATGAGTTATGATTTGATAATCCGGTATCAACAACTGGTATTCTTTTTGTCCCTTCATGTTATTAGAAGATGAAATGATATATGGTAATAAAACCATTTTATCATAAATCAGGTATTTGTAATATAAAACTTACATCCCTGTCAAATTAAAGATTTTAAAGATGAATGTATTAATAACAGGAACAAGCTCAGGTATTGGCTATGCATTGGCCAGGGAATTTCTTGAAAATGGTGCAACAGTATATGGCATTAGTTGCCGGTTGAACAAGAATTTAGATAAATATGCATGTTATCATCATTTGGCGCATGATCTGGAGAATCATACCGGTCTTCCCGGAAAGATACGTAATTTTCTATGTGACATAAAAACTCTTGATCTGGTCATTTTAAATGGTGGTATAAAGCCGGATATAAATGATATTAGTAAAACCTCTGTGGATGAACTGGCTGCAGTAATGAATATCAACGTTTGGGCCAATAAGGTAATTATTGACACGTTGCTCGAAACAATGACCGGTCTTTACCAGGTGGTTGCCATATCTTCCGGTTCGTATATCAGCAATATTGCCGGATGGAACGCTTATACCGTATCTAAATCAATGTTAAATACATTAATGAAACTGTATTCTGAAGAGGTCCCCGATACCCATTTTTCTGCAATTGCACCCGGTGTTTTTTATACTGAATTACAGGAATCTGCTTCGGATTCATTTGATTATAAGGACTATCCGCTGGCAAGAAAGCTGAAGAACATTAAGGAAAAAGACCAATTGACAGAACCTGAGTATGCAGCAAATTACCTGGTTGAAGCAATGGGTTTGGTACTGCAGAAAGAAAGCGGATTATTTATGGATGTCAAAGATATCCTGTATCCGGCCGGGTCAAATGTGTAATGGCAGCCTCAGTGTTGTGGATTGGCATTGTGGATTTTTTACACTCATTCTACAAATGAAAAGTAGTTTTTTGTTTTATCATCAGTAACCTGATTATCTCTGAAGCCGGCAATTCCTTATGTATATTGCAAAGATGTTTTTTTTGGAGCAATGGTGTTTTTTTTGGTACAGAAGATGGAATTGGTTATTGCCGAGAAGACATTGTTAAATAAATAAAGGAATAACCATGAAACCAACTTCAGACGAAATTAGAAAACAGGACATTGTCGATCAGCTGACTTGGGATGACAGTGTAGATGCAAATGATGTAAGTGTGTCAGTCCGTAATGGTATTGCAGAACTAAAGGGAAGTGTTCCTACTTATGCAACCAAAATGGCTGCCGAAAGAGATGCCTACTTGGTAACAGGAATTGCTGCCGTGGAGAATAAACTTGAAATTGATTTTCCTTCCGGAATTACCATACCAACAGATACCGAAATAACCGGTAATGTTGAAAGTAAGCTTATATGGGATAGTCAGATAAATGCTACCGGGATTAAAGTGGAAACGACTAACGGAGTTGTTACTTTATCGGGAGTGGTGGACTCATACTGGGAAAAAAACCTGGCCGAAGATCTTGCAAGAAATACAAGTGGTGTGATCGATGTCCTTAATGACCTTGCAGTTAATCTTGCCAAATCAATAGTAGATATTGATGTAGAAAATGATATTAAGGATGCCTACCGGCGCAGCGGGTTAATTGATGAAGAAAAGATCAGTGTAAATGTAAATGATGGAATTGTGCATTTAACCGGTATCGTACCCAATTATCTCATTAAAAGACAGGCCTATAATCTTGCCATGTATACAGCCGGTGTAATTGATGTGATAGATGATATAACCATAGGTTAATTCAAGGTGATTAAAATTTCCGGCAGACCCATACTTGACTTGATTCAAAAGACTATAATACAACTTGCCAAAAACAAAAATCCCGGATTAACCTATTTGGTTATTCCGGGATTTTTTGCAGATCTCCCCGACTGACATAATTCAATTATGTCAGGAAGTTGCATCCCTGTTAATACCCGGAGTAGGCATAAATACTTCGGAGATAATTTCCCTATGAGTATGCATGTAATTTTTCATAACCCAGCGATGTAATTCCATTACTTCTTCTGGTTTGAGCCAGCCTATTGACTTAATAAGTTCTTTTTTAAATAGAGGCTTGACCTGGCTGAGGTTTGCAAGAATGAATTTTTGGTGTTCAAGCATGATTTGAGTTTTTTTGATGATTTTAATAAATTGAATGATCTCCTTTTGCTTTATACAGGCCGAGAAAATAATTAATGAAAAGGATGAAAATGGTAATACCAACTGCAAGAATATATTGTTTTAATGCAACGGACATTCCAATTCCTGATGAGAACAAAATTGTAGCAGCTGAAGTTAGATATTTCACTTCTTTATCTTTTTCGATTTGCATTACCATACCTGCACCAATAAAGCTTATTCCCATGATTATGGCCTGGATGATCCTCGTAGGGTCTGTGGCAATATATTCCTCAAATCCCATCATTTTAAAACGTGAAACGATTATTTCTCCAAGAGCAATCAGAAGTGCAACAGATCCTCCCACCAGCATATTAGTGCGCACTCCTGCCGGCTTATCGATTTTTCCTCTCTCATAACCAATGGCTCCTGATAAAACTGAAGCAACTATAACATGCAGTAATACTGTTAATTCATCTATATATAAGTCGTTAATCAAATTTATATTTTATTAATAATGTTTAGCTGATAATTTATATTCACTATTTCATTTGCGATGGAACCCTCATGCTTTATTGACCTTCGGTCGATTTCACATGCAGTATAATGTTCATTTGGCAATATTTTCCCGATGTGAAATTCATGTCCTTTTGTGTTACTCGGTATCATGGGGATTCATCTGAAAAATTTATAGTTGCAAAAATCATTTCTGGCTTATAAAATTAGTCTGTTTGTGATCACCTGCCTTTCTTCTCTTTTAGAGACTGTATAGAACATTTTATTGTAAAAATCCTTTTCAGTTTATTCTAACAGGGCCTGTTCAGCCTGTTATCACTAAAATGTTATTGAGCCAAAATATATGCCATATAATTTGGCAGTAAGGTGTTGTAATAAAGTGTACTTTTCAAACATCTGTTTTTATGGACGATGTATTATATGTGTTATATGGCAGCTTAGCTATTTACAAAATATATGTGTGGAAATGGGGATTATTATGTCAATAACTGGGTAATATTTCATCAACTTCTGAAATATTACATATTACCTATTAATAAATGGTTTTTCAGGTATTTCACTAAAGACGGTATTGTTAATATAGCAGAATAATTAATGTACTCTTATTCTGTATAATAAATAAAAACTGGCATGTTGATTGACACTTATACGGGAAAATAAATTACAGCTTATGAATCTATATATCGGGTGCAGCGGGTATAACTACCCTGAGTGGAAAGAAATATTTTATCCCGAAGATTTGCCAAAAGAAAAATGGCTGGAGTATTATTCCCGGCAATTTAATTCAGTAGAAATTAATAATATCTTTTATTCATTTCCTAAAGAAGAATATCTGAAAAACTGGATAAAGAAAACACCAGATGATTTCAGATTTTCCATCAAAGCCAATCGCTTTTTCACCCATCTTAAAAAGCTTAAAATGGATGATCAGTTTATACAAAGGCTTGATGAATTTAATAAGATCCTTAAGCCGGTTTCAGGGAATGTGGATTGTATCCTGTGGCAATTGCCGGGGAATCTGCACAGAGATATATCAAAACTACGGTCTTTCTGTGATAAGCTGGACAGAGATATGCATCATGTTATTGAATTCCGTCATGACTCCTGGTTTGATGAATCGGTTTATGAAGTATTAAGGGATAAAGATGTGACTTATTGCATTCTTTCAGCTCCCAATGGCTTACCAGAAGATCAGGTGGTGACCAGTAAGACAGCCTATCTTAGGTTTCATGGTAAAA
Source organism: uncultured Bacteroidales bacterium (assembly GCA_964520585.1). Classification (GTDB taxonomy): domain Bacteria; phylum Bacteroidota; class Bacteroidia; order Bacteroidales; family PUMT01; genus PXAP01. The sequence continues at coordinate 33,570 of CAZFOO010000010.1, read as the reverse complement.
GTACCTGGTATAATTATTTGTATACTGATTCAGAACTAAAGGAGTGGAAAAAAAGGATTGATAACCTGCGTGGGATCGAACGGATTTATATTTATTTCAATAATGATCAGCACGGTAATGCCTTTAAAAATGCCCGTAACCTCAAGTCCATGTTCAAAATGTAGAGTTTTTTCACACTTATCTCACCTAAAAATTCAAAATAGATAATATTTCCTCAAAGATAAAAGAAAAAATAATGTCCCTGGTATGCCGGAGTTTCTGAATATATGTAGTATAAGGTAATGTGTTGCGTTATTCCTGTTTTTACTTGCCGGTTTTGGAATGATTTTAGAACTATTTTAAGGTAAATTTAAGATTATGGCATAACGCCATTAATTAAAACCCTGATAGTTTCATTATATAGACAGCAGTATTAACCTCATTATACCCATTATAAGAGAAGCATCAGGATTTAAAAATGCGTTATCTGATTATATAGTCAATTAATAAAAATTATATAGTCAATTAATAAAA
>CAZFOO010000010.1:31250-32957 GCA_964520585.1 uncultured Bacteroidales bacterium | reverse complement strand
TGCGTTATCTGATTATATAGTCAATTAATAAAAATTATATAGTCAATTAATAAAATGTGTGACATGGTTCACAAGTTGATACATTATCAATTATTTACAGAGATCAATAATCAATCAATCAATCAATCGACAAAAAATCAATCAATCAATCAATCGACAAAAAATCAATCAATCAATATAAAATTGAACTAAAAAATCTTTTACTATGAGTCCAACTTCAGCAGAAATCAAAAAACAGGATATTATCGATCATTTGACATGGGATAACAGTGTTAATGCCAATGAAGTATATGTTAATGTCCGGGACAGTACTGTGCAATTAAAAGGAACGGTACCCACATATGCCTCGAAAGTGGCTGCCGAGAAAAATGTATATGAAGTTCCCGGAGTTACAGAGGTTGAGAATTATTTGAAAGTTGAATTTCCCTCCGGAACAACTTTACCAACAGATCAGGAGATTGCTGAAAATATTGAAAATAAGCTTGTATGGAATAGTCGTATAGATGCACTTCATATAAAGGTAGATGTAAGTGAAGGTATTGTCACTTTATCCGGTGTTACAAATTCATACTGGGAGAAAAATCTTGCCGAAGACATAGTGCTAGATACTCCGGGTGTTGTGGAGGTTCTGAATAATCTGTCTGTACGTGTTTCAAAATCAATAGTGGATGTAGACATTGAAAAAGATATTAAGAATACCTATAAGCGGAGTGGTTTAACCAACTGGGATCAGATTACTGTGAGTTCAAAGGATAGTGTAGTGCGTTTAAGTGGTGTTCTTCCCAGCTATGCAGAGAAAAACCGGGCATACACTATAGCAATGTACACTGCCGGCGTAGTTGATGTCGTGGATGATATTAAAGTTGCCTGAATGGTAAGGTAATATTCTTCATAGTTAGGATTATAAATAATTTTGTATTAGAACTGATTGCGAGGTATATTTTGCCCTGTCTCAAATCCGTGAAAATGTTCTGTAGCAATATTTTATAAAGGTCCTGGAGACTATCTTTAAAATGTGATTACATTGATTTTTCCGTATAAAAAATCCTGTTCTTTTTGGAACACGGGTTTTATGAATTTGAATTTAATTAATATGTTACCAGGAAGTGTAATAAATTGGAAACTGTCATATATTAATGGCATTTTGGCAATACTTTTTGGAAGTATCGCAATTTTATTTCCCGGAATTACAATAATCGGCCTTGCGGTTTATTTTGCTATTACTTTTTTAGTGGGAGGGATCCTCTTAACGATCAGCGCGATTCGGCATAAAAGAATTTTTTCTAACTGGTCATTAATGCTTTTGGAGGGGATAGTGGGTATTTTGATAAGTGTTGTAATACTGGCAAGACCGGAGATTGCCGCTGCTTTTTTTATTGTAATCATGGGAATATGGGCTATGGTTATTGGATTGATTTTTATTATTTCCTATTTCAGGTTAAGTCTCCCGTCAATCATAAAACCTTTCCATATGATAATTGGCATAATATCGGTACTTATCGGATTGATCATTATATTGAATCCTTTTGAGAGTACCCGGGTAATCGTTATTCTGATTGGGATCTATGCTATAGCATATGGTGTTTTTTCAATTATTAATGCCAGAAAAGGATACATATCCCACCAGTATTAAAATATCTCAAAAACCTATATCAATTTCACATGCAAACATCAGTTCTATTTGCAATACTTATCAGATGTGAAATT
>CAZFOO010000010.1:21903-31150 GCA_964520585.1 uncultured Bacteroidales bacterium | reverse complement strand
TCAATTTCACATGCAAACATCAGTTCTATTTGCAATACTTATCAGATGTGAAATTCATTATTGGGAATGCTGAAGATTTGCAATGGAAAAATTTGTGACTTTCAAAATAAAAGTAAATAATTATGCCGGTACATAATAAAGAAATTGCCAGAATGCTAAACGAAATAGCTGATTTACTCGATATAAAAGGAGAAAATGAATTCCGGATCCGGTCATATCGTACAGCAGCAAGAACCATATCAGGATTGACCGAAAATATCGCTCAAATGGCTGATAATAAAAAGGATATTGAGTCCATTCCTGGTATAGGAGAAAGTATGGCAGAGAAAATTGAGGAAATTGCACGTACCGGCAGTATTTCACAATTAGATGAGTTAAGGGAGCAAATTCCCGCATCATTGGTTGAGATAATGAAACTCGAACAAATGGGTCCTCAGCGGACCAAAATATTGAATGAAGAGTTAAATATAGAATCAATTGATGATTTGAAAAAAGCTGCAAAAAAAGGTGAGATAGAGAAACTGGAAGGATTTGGGGAAAAAACCACGGAAAATATTCTCAGAGAGATTGAAGAATATTCCGAAAAAGGAGGATCTAAAAGAACTAAGTTACATGAAGCTTCAGAAATGATAAAACCCTTACTTGATTATCTCGGTAAAAAAGTAGATGATGTTACCATTGCCGGAAGTTACAGAAGGCAGAAAGAAACCGTCGGAGATATTGATATTCTTGGTATCAGTAACGATCCAGATAAGGCCATGGATCATTTTGTGAACTTTGAAGAGGTGGAAAGGGTAATTGCTAAGGGAGAATCCAAATCATCTGTAAAATTACGCACAGACCTGCAGGTGGATCTGCGGATATTTGATAAGAAGTCGTTTGGAGCGGCCATCCTTTATTTTACCGGCTCCAAGGCACATAATATAGCACTGCGTAAGATCGGACAGGGAAAAGATTACAAGATCAATGAATACGGGGTTTATAAAGGGAATAAACGAGTTGCCGGAAAAACAGAAAAAGAGATATATGAAAAACTTGGATTGATTTTTATAGAACCCGAACTACGGGAAGACAGAGGAGAGATTGAAGCCGCCAAAAAAGATCAGTTGCCGGATTTAATTACACTTGATGACATAAAAGGGGATTTACAAACACATACAAATGCAACTGACGGTAAGTATTCTCTCGAAGAGATGGTGAAAGCGGCTGAAGAAATGGGATATGAATATTATGCCGTAACCGATCATTCAAAAAAAGTTTCCATGGCCAAAGGTCTTGATGAGAAAAGGCTTGCCAGTCAGATAGAGGAGATCGACGAAATTAACCGTAAAATGAAAAAAATCAGGATACTTAAGGCAGTTGAAGTTGATATTCTTGAGGACGGATCACTGGATCTTTCGGATGACATCCTCAAAGAACTTGATCTTGTGGTATGTGCGATTCATTATAACATGAATCTTTCGAAGAAGAAGCAGACCACCAGAATTCTCAAAGCTATGGAAAATCCCTATACAAACATACTTGCTCATCCAACGGGCCGTAAAATTGCTGAAAGAAACGGGTATGACTTAGATATGGAAAAGATCATGAAAGAAGCAAGAAACCAGGGTTTCTTTCTGGAAATTAACAGCAATCCGGACCGGCTGGACCTTAATGACAAGTATATTAAGCAGGCAAAAGAGATTGGACTTAAGCTGGCCATATCGACGGATGCTCATTCCATTGATAATCTGGAGTACATGAAATATGGCGTAGCGCAGGCAAGAAGAGGGTGGCTTGAAAAGGGTGATGTTATCAATACCAGGTCATGGAAAGATCTTAAAAAACTGTTAAAAAGAAACTGATCCGGGCCTTCCATGTAATTAACATTGGTTTATAATTATGCGAATGTGATCAAGACATATTTTAGCCGGATCTTTCCTGAACTTCTCAACGTTTGATAATTAAGAGAATCTGATTTTGATAAATCTCAACAGGATGTTTCTGACAAGTTGCATAATTTCTAAAAATACAGAAAATTATGAGTAAGAATCCATTTATGCGTACACCTTTTACAGATATGAAAGATGTGGATGACATGTCAAAGAATGAGGCCGGCAAAGAAATTGAATTATTGCGTGAAGCTATAGAACATCACGATTATCAATACTATATCAAGAATGATCCGGATATATCAGATAATAAATATGATCAGCTATTCAACAGGTTAATTAAGCTGGAAGAAAAATTCCCGGATTTTGATTCTGATGTTTCTCCCACGAAGAAAGTGGGGGCATCTCCTGTTGATGAATTAAAAAAAAAGAAACATGTTGATACCATGCTCAGCCTGAATTCTTCGAATAGGGAGGAGGATGTTCGTGATTTCATTTCATTTGTTAGAGAAAAAGCAGATAATCAGGATATTGATTTTTTCCTTGAACCAAAACTTGACGGGCTGTCTGTTGAGGTTGTATATGAAAAAGGAGTGTTCAGTTACGGGGCTACAAGAGGTGATGGTAAAACAGGCGAAGATATTTCGGAAAATGTAAAAACTATTAATTCGCTTCCATTGAAACTGAAGAGGAATAAAAAATTTCCGGAATTTATTTCTGTACGGGGGGAGATATATATTAGCAAGGAAGGCTTTCAGAACTTAAACAAGAAAAGGATTGAAAATGGTCAGGAACCTTTTGCCAATGCCCGGAATGCTGCAGCAGGAATGGTCAGGCAACTTGATCCACAAAAAGTGGCTGACAAGCCACTTGATATTTTTTTCTATGAGATAATTTATAGTAATATAGATAAGATCGAAAGTCACCGGGATGTGTTAAAGCAATTCAGCAAATGGGGATTGCGGATCAACCATGAGAATAAAAAATGCAATAAATTAGAAGAAATTACTGATTTTCATGAATCTCTGGGTAATAAGAGGGATGAATTATCTTATGAGATCGATGGAATTGTCATAAAGTTGGATGACCATAAGCTCAGAGAAAAACTGGGCACCCGCGATCGTAGTCCCCGCTGGGCCTTCGCCTGGAAATTCGAACCTCAAAAGGAGATCACCGTTCTCAGGGATATAATTGTACAGGTTGGAAGGACTGGAATTCTCACTCCCGTGGCTTTACTTGACCCGGTTGAAGTTGGAGGAGTCACTGTCAGCAGGGCTACATTGCATAATGAGGATGAGGTGAAAAAAAAAGATGTACGTCCCGGTGACAAAGTCAGGGTGATACGGGCCGGAGATGTCATACCCGAAGTCGCCGAACGAGTCGAAAAACAAAAAGGAAAACGAGGAAAACCTTTCAAAATGCCTGAAAAGTGTCCTGTATGCAATACAGGGGTTGTCAGGGAAGGAGCCTATGTTGTATGTCCTGCCGGTTTATCATGTAAGGCCCAGCTAAAAGGAAGCCTGAGTCATTTTGCTTCCAGGGACGGTATGAATATAGAGAATCTGGGTGATAAGATAATCGAAGAGCTGGTGGAGCGGGGAATGGTAGAAAACATTCCGGATCTGTATCATCTGGAAGCCGGTGATTTAAAAAAACTTGAGGGGTTTGCTGAAAAATCCTCAAAGAAACTTTATGATGCCATCCAAAGTTCAAAAAGTGTGCGATTATCCGTTTTTTTATATTCTCTCGGTATAAGGCATGTAGGAAAGCATGTAGCCAGAGTACTTGCCGGAAAATACGGATCCCTTGATGAAATAGCCGGGGCCAATTACCAGGACCTGGAAAATATTCCCGAGATAGGTCCTGAAATAGCAGAAAGTATTTCCAATTTTTTCGACAATAAAGACAACCTCAGAATGATCGATGAATTGAAGAAAAGCGGTGTAAAGATAAGGCAGGAGGAAAGTACCGGGTCAAAAACACTTGATGGTAAGACTTTCGTGCTCACCGGGGAACTTGAAGGATTGACCCGCAGTCAGGCAGAAGAAAAAATTGAATCATTGGGAGGGAGAGCTACTTCCGGCGTAAGCGATAATACCGATTATCTTGTTAAAGGCAAAGATCCGGGCAGCAAACTGGATGAGGCCAGAAAAAGGAAGGTCAAGATTATAGATGAAAAGCAATTTAAAAAAATGATTTCCTAATCCGTGGCTCAAACGGACATTTTAATCAAAAGAATTCCCCGAGGTTCTAACAAAGGTTTATAACATTTGAGATGGAATCAAGTAAAGACTTATATCGATTAACGGTGACCGGAAATGTAAATTTTTCGGCGCAATACCTCGCAAGTCCGCCCCGGGAATAGTCTGAAAATAGTAAATTCTATATTTTACCTCAAATTATTTTCATGGCTAAATGGTTTTAATTTTAAGCATGAGCAGACTCCAAGAACATCGGTTTTTAAATAAAACTAAAGATTTACCCATCTTTTGAAAAAAGGCAATTTTTTAAAGATTCTTTGAGAAATTCTGCTTTTGATAAATATTTCGTTGGAAATGAACATTGCTTTAATTAAATTTCAATTTTAAAAAGGGGTGCAGTTTTAAAGTCGTGGTAATCGTTGATTAGTTGATATCTTAACCTCACGAATACTGTATTAATATGAAAGAGAAATCTACCTTTGAAGAATTGAAAAAAATACCATCCGGAATAAAAGGTCTTGATACCATCACCAACGGTGGTTTGCCCAAGGGGCGTCCCTGCTTGGTTTGCGGAAAGGCCGGAACTGGAAAAACCATTCTGGGCATTGAGTTTATCGTGAACGGCATCAGGAAATTCAGCGAACCGGGAGTGATTATTTCGTTTGAAGAACGCACTGCCGATCTGATGGAAAATGTTGCTTCGCTGGGAATGGACCTGCAGAAGCATGTTGATGATAAGATGCTTGCCATTGATTATGTGTATATTGAACGCAATGAAATAGAAGAAACCGGAATTTTCAATCTGGATGGTTTGTTTATCAGAGTTGCCGAGGCAGTCCGGATGACCGGAGCTAAAAGGATATTGATAGATACCCTCGAATCGCTTTTTTCGGGATTCACTAACGAGCAGTTGCTGCGTGCCGAAATCCGGCGCTTGTTTAAATGGCTTAAAGATAAGGGACTGACAGCGGTTATTACTGCCGAAGCCGGAGACAATACCCTGACAAGGTACGGACTGGAGGAGTATTTGTCTGACTTCGTATTACTGCTGGATAGCCAGATCAGGGACAATGTGTGCACCCGCAGATTAAGACTGGTAAAATACAGGGGATCAAAACATGGCATCAGTGTATTTCCATTCCTGATTACTGATTCCGGATTTTCAATATTACCGGTTACGGATGTTTCTCTGGAATACGAAGCCCCGGTAGAAAGGTTGCTAACCGGAATAAAAATGCTGGACAGTTTATTGGAAGGGGGAGGGATTTATCGTGGTTCGGCACTGTTGATCTCCGGCACTCCCGGCTGTGGCAAAACATCCCTGACTGCATCTATTCTCGATGCTGCATGCATGAGGGGTGAGAAAGTATTTTACATATCATTTGAAGAATCCAAACCACATATTCTCCGAAATATGAATTCCATAGGTATTGATATAAGTAAGTGGCTCAAAAAAAAGCTTTTTCACTTTGAAAATTTGCGTCTGGTTTCTTATGGAATTGAATCTCTTCTTGTAAAGTTGATCGATGACCTGGAAAGAGTGAAACCTTCCCTGGTTGCTATCGACCCTCTTTCAAGCCTACTTAACTTAAATATGTCCCTTGAATCAAGAAGCTTAGTATTACGGATCCTTCATTATATCCAATCTAAAGGGATAACCTGTGTTTTCACGGAGATGGCTTATAATTACAACGAGAAATCAAGCACCATGAATATTTCATCACTGATGGATTTTTGGATAATGCTGCAGCACAAGGAAATAGACGGTAAAAGGAAGAAAACATTGAATATTGTAAAAGCAAGAGGCATGAAACATTCAGATAAAACATTTGAACTTGCCATGTCAGATAAAGGAATTGAGCTCGTAGAATTACCTGTTAACGTTCGGATTAATTGAATATTAACTTAAGTAACCTGATTTGTACAGATGAAAAAAAAATGGGAACTAAGGCTTTATGTTGCCGGATTGACAGGAAACAGTATGCAGGCTTTGAATAACCTGAGAAAAATTTGCGAAGAGAACCTGAAAGGCGAATATGAAATTGAGGTTATCGATCTGCTTGAAAAACCGGAGTTGGCAGCTGGGGATCAGATCACTGCTGTTCCTACGCTTGTTCGCAAGCTTCCAGAACCCATTGTGAGAATTATCGGGAATCTTTCAAAACAAGAAAAGGTTCTTGTGGGCCTTGATCTCCGGCCGCGCGAGGTAACCTGAAAAGAATAAAACATTATACAGAAAACCAGAAGTGGAAAATGGAAAATCCGAATGATAACTTATCGAAATCAAAAGAAGGAACTAAATATTTTTTAAAATTGTATATTACCGGATCTGCACCAAGATCTATTAGCGCTGTGAATCACATTACAGAAATCTGTGACAATAATCTGCGTGATTATGAATTACAGATCATCGATATTTATGAAAAGCCTATCCTGGCAAAAGAAGATCAGATCATTGCCATTCCTACTCTAATAAAGATTTTACCGCCACCGGAAAGAAGAATTATCGGAGATATGACAAATAAAGAAAAAGTTCTTGAGGGAATCGGACCTATTTAAAAATAGGGGGATATATTTATAATTCTCTTTAAAAATGGAAAATATAATGATAAATTTTATAAACTGAGCTTATTGCGCAGAAATAAATATAATATTAATCCAGAGGTTCATTGGATCATTAGATACAATTTTTTAGATATAAATAATAACCCAACATCTTTGACGGTGTTAGTATTCTTTAGGCTTTGTCTTTTATTTTTTCTATTAGGACAATCTGCGTTGGCAGTAGTTTGCCTGTGCTAAAAAGAAGGCTGCCTTGCTAAATCCTTTGGGTGAGGATTTGGATTAAATATATATAAATTTAATTTAACTTGTTTTGTTGTTGTGAATGAATTGATAAAATATTTTTAATTTGTGGTAACTATATTTTAAGATAAATGGACTATCAGGATTTCAGCAAACAGCAACTTGTTGAAGAAATTAAGAAGGTAAATAGAGAACTGCAGGAATCCCGTGAACTTATCCGGGCTATACAAAGCGGAGAAGTTGATGCTATAGTGGTGCACCGTGACAAAGGTGAACAGTTGTACGTGCTGGAAGATGCAAATCTTATTTACCGCAGAATGATCGAGGAAATGAATGAAGGCGCGGTAACCTTTAATTCTGATGGTGTTGTGCTCTACAGCAACAAAGCCTTTGCAGGTCTTATACAACACCGGATCGGAGAGGTAACCTCCAGTCTTATTACCAGTTACATAGATCATGAATTCCTTGACGTCTTTAATAATATTTTACGAGTTCAAATAGAAGGTCATATAAATAAATCAATTAAACTAATTGATAAATCAGGTAATAGAATCCCGGTAATTATCTCTTTAAGTAGTCTTGTTTTGGAAGGAATGGAGATATTCCTGATGACGGTGACCGACCAGCGTGAAAAATTATATATTAAAAAATTAAGCCTGCATCAGATTGCTCTGGAAAAACTTACCACCAAACTGAGAGATGCCAAAGAAGAGGCAGAACAGAGCGCTAAAATGTTAAAGGAAAAGAACATAGATTATACTATTCTTAATAAAGAATATATTCATATCAACAATTTACTTGCGAAAACAAATGATGAACTTTTACAGGCAAAAAAGAAAGCTGAGAAAAGCGATAGGCTGAAATCGGCATTTATTGCAAATATGAGTCATGAAATCCGCACTCCTTTAAATTCAATACTTGGTTATACCAAAATATTATTGGATTCTATTGACGATGAAAATCAAAAAAAACATATTAATATAATCAAATATTCAGGAAAACATTTACTTCAACTGATAGATGATATAGTTGATCTTTCAAGACTCGAAGCCGGAGAAATGAAAATAGTTAAATCAAAGGTATCACTCAATGAAATGATGGGTGTTCTTAAAAACCAGTTCCTGGCATATGCACTAAATAAGGGAAAACAGCATTTGGAATTCAAGGTGCTATTACCTTCAAATAACTTGAAAGAACCGGTTGTTTATACCGATGAATTTCGTGTTCGACAGGTCCTGAATAATTTACTGAGTAATGCATTAAAATTTACTGACAAAGGTACTGTTGAGTTTGGTTATGAGATCTCTGATAGAAAGAAAGAAATTTTGTTTTTTGTCCGGGATACGGGCAGCGGCATTAGCAAAGAAGATCAGAAAATACTTTTTAACAGATTTCAGCAAGGAAAACATCCTTCAAATATTGTTGCATCTGGCACCGGACTTGGGCTTGCTATATCAAAAGGTTTAGCCGGCCTGCTGGGTGGGGAAATATGGGTGGAGTCAAAGTTAGGATCCGGATCAGTTTTTTATTTTACTGTACCTTTTGAAGAGATCATAACCGGAAAACCAATTAAACCTGAGGAAAAAAGAACAATTAATTCGGGTATTCCAAAACTTAAGGGGAAAAAGATCCTTCTTTGTGAAGATGATATTTACAGCAGGCAGATGATGCTATACATGCTGAAAAAAACCAAAGCCGATTTACTAATTACTACAGATGGCAGAGAATGTCTTGAAAAATTCCGACAAAACAATGTAGATCTGGTATTACTGGACCTGCGGTTGCCGGAAATAGATGGTTACCAGGTTTTGAAAGAGATAAGATCAACCGATCCCGATGCATTCGTTATTGCCCAAACCGCATATGCCATGCTGGATGATATACGGAAATTCAGGGAAGTTGGATTCACTGATTATCTGACAAAACCGGTCAGCGATGAGGAATTGTTCGGTACGCTAAACAAATATCTTGCACCTCACTCATGATTTCTGGTCAAGATCAGTGGGCATTAAAAATTTTTCTTCTCAGGTTAATAAAGATTTTGCCTTTATTGGTTCTCCCCGAAGCAAGTCCGCGATGGATTATAGTATTTCGCCGAAAAATTTACACTTTATGTGGCTTCGTTTGACTTTGCTCTTGGTTGTAACTTCAATCTTTGTATGACTTCGTCCTTTGTATGACTTCGTCCTTTGTATGACTTCATCCTTGGTGTAACTTCACCCTTTATATGTTTTCACCCTTTGTATGATTTCACCTTTCGTATGACTTCATCCTTGGTATGACCTCAAATTCATAAAATTCTATATTTGACGCCGAGGCAGATCTTCGGGAAATTCTTTTAATAAAATTGGTTCGCCTGATTTGTAATTA
>CAZFOO010000010.1:0-21803 GCA_964520585.1 uncultured Bacteroidales bacterium | reverse complement strand
AGGCAGATCTTCGGGAAATTCTTTTAATAAAATTGGTTCGCCTGATTTGTAATTATGAATTGCATTATTGTCGGCGTGATGAACCCTGAAGATGTTTTATTTTGGCATAATTTTTTCGTATGTATTTTATAAACCAAAAACCATAAGCAAAATGAAAGATAATTTTGGAGATATTATTACCTCAATTGCAGAGATCAATGATAAACGTATAGTTATGCTGGTTCTCGACGGACTTGGAGATATTGATAACGATGGCCGGGGGACAGCATTACAGATTGCACGCACCCCGAATATGGACAAACTCGCTTCACGATCTGCACTCGGCCTGGCTCATCCTGTCAGCCCCGGTATAACACCCGGAAGTGGTCCGGGGCATATCGGACTTTTTGGTTACGACCCGGTGGTTTATCAGATTGGCCGTGGCGTGTTAAGTGCCCTGGGAATTGAATTTCCCCTTGAGAAAAATGATGTTGCCGCCCGAATGAACTTTTGTACTATTGATAAGGATGGGAAAATTACGGATCGCCGGGCAGGGAGGATATCTACAGAGAAAAACCGGGAACTTGTTGACAAAATCCGGCAGAACTTAAAATCAGGTGATACTGAAGTGTTTTTTGAAACAGAATCAGAACATCGTGCCCTTTTGGTACTGAGAGGCCAGGGTCTCGAGTCAGAAGTTGGAGATACCGACCCCCAGGAAACAGGCAAAAAACCGCTGGATCCAGGACGGGCTCCATATGGAGATAGCAAAACTGCCGATGTTGTCAGGGATATTTTTGACCAGATCAGGGATATCCTGAAGGATGAATCCCCTGCCAATATGCTTATCAGTCGCGGATTTGCACAATTGCCGGACTGGCCTTCCTTTGAAGACAGATACCGGCTAAGTCCCGTTGCAGTTGCCGGACATCCGATGTATCGCGGGATAGCGAGGTTACTTGGAATGAAAGTGTTTTCAGAACCTGTCACACCTAAAAATATTTTGGAAGATACCATTGCGGCTATGAAGGAATATACTTTTATTTTTGCCCATTACAAGGATCCCGATAAAAAAGGAGAAGATGGAGATATTGACGGGAAAGTCCGGGTGCTGGAAGAAATGGATGCTTCGTTGCCCATATTGTTGAAAGATGAACCCGATGTCCTTATAATTACCGGAGACCATTCTACACCTGCACCATTGAATAATCACAGCTGGCATCCTGTTCCCGTTTTACTCCGGGCTCCGGGCCTACGGGGCCCCTTTATGGACAATTTTGATGAAATTAATGCCCTTAGGGGAGAACTGGGAACGATCCGTTCTAAAGAAATTATTCCCCTTGCTATGGCGCATGCAGGGAAACTGAAAAAATTTGGGGCGTAGAAAAAATTACCCTACCCACCTTTCATTTTATGGCAGAATGAGTTTGACATTCAAGCAACAGCAAGAACTAAATAAAAGATGACACTGGTGGCTTGACCTCCAAAATCTGCATTAACAATTAGGATCAGGCAAGTTGATGAAGTTACAACTTCAAAATATATATTAATTTTAATTACGATTAAATTGAATCAATAATATCCATACCTTTATAGTCGGGGTCAAGTATAGTCATCAACCCGCGGCCATAAGCTCCAACTGCTTCACCAATCGTACTATAAAATGAAGGAAAAGCATACATCATATTTTGGAGTTTTGTCAGGGGTATTCGTTCATGTACTGCGAGGTTAAGGATACCCATTATTTCCACAGCCTCCGGACCTACTGTACTTGCTCCCACAAGTGTTTTAGTATCCCGGTTAATTATTAGCTTGATCAATCCATTTTGTACACCATGTACTGCCCCACGGAACGTTGCCGGTATCTGCTTCACAACTACTGCAATATCAAGACCAGCCTCTCTGGCTTTGGCTTCTGTCATACCCACACCGCCCACTTCGGGATCTGTAAAGGTTCCACGGGGAATAGCATGATATTGCGCTGGGGGATGTTCTTTATCCAATAACTCAGATGCAATAATAGCGGATTGATAAAGAGCAACATGACTAAACAAGGCTTTACCAGTGACATCACCCATTGCCCATATACCTTCACCAGCACGCATGCGCTCATCAACCTGTATAAATTTAGCCTGACCATCTAAACCAACGGATTCTAGTCCAAGGTTACTTAAGTCAACCTCGCGACCTGAAGCAAGGAACAGGCGTTCAGCTGATATTTTTTTTTCATCAGATAAGGTAACTGTAAATGACCCGCCATTAGACTCAACTCTCTGAACACTTTTGCCAATTTCAATTTTAATACCTTCATCAGTGAATGCACTTTTCAAAACTTCTGAAACTTCAGGCTCCTCTTCATGGAGCATACTATCAGCAGCTTCTATGATTGTAACCTCAACATTAAACCTTGCCAATACCTGCCCAAGCTCGCAGCCACTGGCTCCTCCACCAATTATAATTATTGATTCAGGAAGCTCTTCAAGCTGAATCACATCATGTGTGGACCAGTAATCAAGATTGTCAAGTCCGGGGATAGGAGGTATAGAAGGTTTGGAACCAGTTGCGATAACAACACCAATACTCGCTTTGAAACTTTCATCTCCTACTGCCACTGTACGTGGACCCGTTAGTTTACCATATCCTTTTACCAACTTACCACCTCGTTTCTCAAACCTCTCATCAGCGCCTGAGCCATCCCAGCCAGCTGTCAATCCACGAATCCGTTCGGCTAAAGGTTTCCAGTCTGGCTCAAGCTTAACTTTGCCAGCAAGTTTCTCCACGCGACGTGATTCCTGAATTGCATTGGTAGTACGTATCATCATTTTTGAAGGAAGACATGCCCAGTATGGGCATTCTCCACCCACTAAATTGGGTTCTATTCCAACCACATTTACCCCGGCATCAATAAGTTGGTGTGATAAATCCTCACCGCATGTTCCGACCCCAAGGATAATCACATCCACCTCAGTTACGTTTTTATTTGTAACTTTATTACTATTCATAATTACTTGATTTAAATTATATATTATACCAGAGAGATTTTTTATTGGTAAATTCTCTGCTTCCTTCACCGGCCATTTCACGACCCAGTCCTGATTTTTTTGTTCCGCCGAAAGGCAATTCCGGCCTTGAACTAACCGGGCCATTGATATAGATTATCCCTGCCTGTATTTCCCTTGCGAATTTCCATCCACGTTCAATATCCTCTGTCCATATTGAGGCACCCAGTCCATAATCAGTATCATTGGCTATCCGGGCAGCTTCAAGTCCGTCGCTGACAGTAATAACAGACGCTACCGGACCGAACAGCTCCTCATGATATGCCGGCATATCCGGTTTTACTTTCGTCAGTATTATGGGATTAAAAAATGCATCTTTTTCAGGTGCCTGATCTCCCTGCCAGTATAATTCTGCTCCGTTGTTAAGTGATTGTTCTACCTGCTTCTCCAATAATTTCTTTTGATCTTTGCTTGACAATGATGCATAATCACTCTTTTTATCCATGGGGTCACCAAATTTCTGGGCTTCCATTTCTTTCCTGAATTCTGAAAGGAATTCTGCGGCAATACTTTCGTGAAGTATAAAACGTTTTGCAGCATTGCATGCCTGCCCGAAATTTTTCATTCTTGATTTCACACCTGCTTTAGCCGCTTTTTTAATATCTGCGTCTTCAAGTACAATAAACGGATCATTTCCGCCAAGTTCAAGTACGGATTTTTTAATATGCCTGCCCGCGTGCTCAGCAACATCTGATCCTGCATTCAAACCCCCGGTAAGGCTAACCCCCTGTACTCTGAAATCTTTAATTATATTATTGATTTTTGAGGATGATATGATGAGGCTCTGGAAAACTCCGCCAGGAAAACTTGTCTTTTGGAATATTTCTTCTATTTTTTTAGAACATGCCGGCACATTAGAAGAATGCTTAAGTAAAATGTTGTTACCAGCCATAAGTGTTGTGGCAGCAAACCGGAAAAATTGCCAAAATGGATAATTCCAGGGCATGATGCCCAGAATCACACCCATGGGTTCATAAACTACTCTGCCTTCCCCGTGTTCGGTATCTATTTTCTTTTCACTCAGATATCCTTCTCCGTTTTGGGCAAAATACTCCAGTGCCATGGCAGATTTATCCACTTCCTTCCTGGAATCTTTTATTACTTTCCCCATTTCTCTGCTTATTAATGAAGCATATTCCTCCTTATTTCCCTTCAGATCAGATGCCAGTCTTTTCAGAAACATGCTGCGATCATCAAAACTGGTTTGCCTCCATACTGCAAAACCCTCCTGTGCCTTATTAAGCATGACGTCCAGCTCTTCAATACTTGTTTGTTCGAAGCTTCCGATAAGTTCGTTGTTGTAGGGATTTATAGATTTTAGCATAATATTTATTTTTTTATTTATTTTCTTATTTGTCCCGGATTTTTTCAGGAACAGGTAATTATGTATCCGGTAAAAATGAACCAGATTTGTGTTGCAAGAAGTTGCAAAAATTTGATTTGCAGGATAAATAGCTTTGTTTTAATATTAGATTTTTTCATCCGTCTTTGTGTAATTTGACTGCGTCAATTTTTCATGGAGCTGGCTTTACATTTATCTGGATTGGTCGAATGAAGAATGCAGATAAATAAATTTCATGTACATTTAATGGTCAAACAACTTTTTTTTCAAGAATTTCAATATCATCAAGGATCATTTCCCGAACCCCTTTGTATTTATCCGGCTTAAGAACTTTTAACACAAACTTGTTTTCATCATCATTTTCAAATTTATAAGGGATCATGGGAATGCCTGTAAAAATTACAGGATTATTCTTTAACTTGATAGTATATGTTTCTCCTTTTTGCAGGTTTTGAACAAGTGTTTCATAGTATTCGCGAAGCTTATGATCATTTTGTTCCATTATAATAGATTGTTAGATATTTATATTTTATATGTCCAAATAATATGCCTTTTTTATGAATCTGGCATTTTTAGTCCAAGGATCGATTCCGGCTTTTGAAAAAATTACTAAAGTGTTATCTTATTGTTATGTTAACGGTTACCAATGTTATGACCAGTTGTTATCCTGTAAAATAATTTAGTATTACCTACCTCATAATCAATTGTTGATTACCAACATACTTCATTGTTGCCGATACATAATCAACTGTTATCCATTAATATACTTAATTGTTGCCAATACGTAATCTGTTGTTATCCATTAACATAATGCAGTATTATAGATGCCGTAATCGGTTGTTAAGCTTTAAAAAAATCATTATCAGGCTATTTTATAATTTTCTTGTTGAGAATTTAAAATCCGGTTGCACTACCCTTTATTATGTTATTGTACATCGGATTTTACATTATTAAAATAAAAGGGTACTTCAGGAAGAGAATGTTCATCATCCTTTAATTTACATTGGGGATTTTTGGCACACTTTTTCTGTTTAATTCCACAATTTCAATCCTGATGACCATTGATCATCTCTGAGATGATAATTAGTATCTCTCCATAATATCCACCTGCAATGTTACGCATGAAAAATAAATCTCATTTATTTTAATTAAACTCCACATTTTTTGACTTCGCAAGCATCCCGACATTAACCACTGGTCGATCTCATATGCAATATACTTCTCATGGTTGATTATAAACTTGTTGTGGCATTGATTTTTGGCCGAATTCACATGCAATAAATTTATCATTTATGATTATAAACGGGATTTGTCAATAATTTTCAGTCGATTCCATATGTATCTATATGTTCTTTAATAGTAATTGTCAGATGTAGAAATTTTAGTATTTTATGTGTTCTGGCAAATGGTTGATTCAGGCGCTGAGTTTATGAATGGCCTTTAATGGTTTTTAATAATAAGCAGATCATTCAGACCAGATAGCGGCATTAATATTGCTTTATTCGGAGTGAATTTTAATAAAATAAATTTACTGTGAAAATAATAGATTTGGAAACGTTGAAAAAGAAACTTGAAAATGATGAGGTTACTCTAATCGAGGTTCTTAATAAAGAAGAATATGAAAAGTCTCATATTAAAGGGGCGATAAATATCCCTTTAAAAAATATTGGGGCTGAAGCTAAAGAAAGGTTTGAAACGGATGACGAAATAGTTGTGTATTGTTCTGACGAGGAATGCACCGCCAGTCCCACTGCAGCAAAAAAACTTGAGGATCTTGGATTTAAAAATGTATACCATTTCGAAGGGGGTAAAAAGGAGTGGAAAGAAGCAGGCCACCCCATGGAATGATGATTTTCAAAGTATAATCAAATTTTGACTCTTATTTACAGTAGAAGGATACCATATGGCTGTATTTTATAACTGTACGGTTATTTATGAATGGATGAGATTAGCATACTGAAAATTCAAGTAGTTAAAAATGTAACACCTGGTAACTTGAATTACCAGGTGTTATTTAATTAGTCTGTCCATAAGTCCACCTATTAGGTTACGACTCTTAAAAAAATGCTCACTCACACCATGTAAACTCCGCTTTTTCTGACTTCGCAAGCCTGGCATACGAACATTAAGATTTAGAAACTGGCTCTATAAATCGACTCTAATAAATACTAACCAATTGGGATACTTTTATCCTTTTAGGTTACATCTGTTATTTCCTGCGGTTTTAAAGCTTTATTTTTCAGGTTTTTCTGTAATATTTGCCCATATACTCGGCCTTGTCCAGGACCAAACCATTCATAGCCTCATAAAACTGTTCGCCGTTGTCAATCGATTCCGGTGGTAATTTCTTTTTTAATGCAAAAATCCTGAAAAAATATCGATGTTCCTCTCCTTTTGGGGGACATGGACCGTTAAATCCAATTTTTCCAAAATCGTTTTTGCCCTGAATAGCATTATTTTCCAGATGCCTTTCAATAGGGATTATTTTCTCCAGTTCATGGCAATCTGAGGGTAGATTATATACTATCCAGTGAGTAAATGTTCCCCCTGGGGCATCAGGATCTTCCATAATTAATGCAAAAGAAACTGTTTCTTTTGGTTCTCCGTCCCATCTTACCGGTGGGGAGATATCATCTCCCTCACAGGTATGCTCTACTGGAATGTTTGCGCCGTTTTCATATGCCGGTGTTGAAATATTAAATGCCATAGATTATAATTTTTAATTTTATTTATGAATGCTTTCGCTGAAAAGTTCTTTGAGTTCTTTTGGCATTTGTGCCGTTATGTCCTCAAACTCTCCCTTGGTTATATAGGTACCCAATTCGCGGAAAACTATCTTTATAATATCTTCTGTTGACTTTCCCCAATTGAATTCCTGTTCGCCATATTGTGACTGGTGATGTTCCACCTCTTCGGCAAACTCTTCTTTTTTATTGATTTTTAGAGGTTTTTCACGATATTTCCAGTTGTCAACATAAATTGCTTTCATGAACATTGGAAGCTGCGAAATCATGTTCAATGATTCACTGATAGTTATTCTTTCGCGAAGGGTATGTAGAACAGCCCGCAAAATAATGCCTGTCCTACCTATTTCATCGGGGTGACCAAGACTTTTTGCAAGATTCTTCATGAATAGATTTCCTTCCTGTGCGTATTTATCAAAATTTAAAGCCATATTATATCCTCCTGTTTTTAAATTATAATATTATATTTCTTTTATTCGGTTTTCAACATTAGTATTACAACAATTAAACCGAAACCATTTTTTTGGTGATTTAGGAAACATGGTCTGTTTTTGACCTTGCTAAATGGCTGTATTATAAGGGGTGGGGCTAGAAGGAGGGCGATGATGGTTCTTCGGCGTGATGAAAATGTGTGTAAAATTTCAACAAATAAAAAATGCTGCCACAAATATGGGCAGCATTCAGGTTAACCTCATACGGAAAACTTCATGTGACCTGAGTTAAAACTATATGGTAACATGAAATTAATCCGTAAAACACTTATTCGTATTTGATCACTTCAACCGGACAACTATCCGCAGCTTCTTTAATGTCATCTTCGTGATCATCGAAGTTAACACCTTCCTTAACAACTGCAACATCTTCACCCATTTCAAATACATCAGGGCAAATATCTACACATGCTTCACATGCTGTACATCCTTCTTCTATCCATACTTTTTTAATTGACATAATTCTAAGTTTTATGATTAATAATTGATTGTGGACCCGTGGCCGATCATTACTTTTTTTTAATTCCGGGTTTTGATTGATCTTAGCGCTTTTTTCCCATCTTACTGATAAGAAGAAAGGTTAATTATACATCTGGTCAAATAATGTGCCAGTAGCTGCAATTGCCGTTGAGTAAAAAGTAAAGGCTCATTCTGAATATTAAGCAGGCAGTTCAACCAAAATCAGGTCTGAATGATTTCAAGTTGAGAGCCAATCAAGGTGCAAATAACAAAGCACCCTGCCTGGCGAAGGTTTGGTAGTTCCTCCGGGCAGACAGGGGCTTATTTTTAATAATCTAAAAGTAGGAAACTTTTTTTTAAATGCTATATGTTTTTTGTCATATTTTACGAAAAAAAATGTGATTTTTATAAAATCAGATATTATGGTTAGTAATATTCACCTTACATATTATTTTCTAGTTTATCATGTAAGTTACATATTGTTCATCAGGAGAATCCCAGTCTGCATGATTGATCTTTTGAAAAGAGTTAACTTTTTGTGCATAAAACATTATAGAACATTAAATTACAGATTATTTAAATGACAAACAAAAGATTGAATTTTCTGATTGCATCCGATTCATTCAAGGATTGTTTGCCATCTGAACACATCGCCCACTTCCTTGGAAAAGGGATAAGAGAAATTTATCCGTGTAATAAAATATCTGTTTTCCCTGTTGCTGATGGTGGTGATGGTACTGCATCCTGCATATCATTTCATCGTAAAGCTACCTGGATAGAGAGAATCGTATCCGACCCGCTTGGTAGAGCTTTGAAAGCAAAATATTTGAAACTTGAAAAAGAAAATACAGCCATTATAGAACTTGCCGGTGCATCCGGCCTGGAATTATTAAGTTCTGATGAACGGAACGCGTTGGAAACATCCACCACCGGAACAGGAGAGCTTATCAGGGATGCTCTTGATAAGAACGTCAGGAAAATAATTCTTACTATTGGTGGCAGTGCAACAGTTGATGGTGGTGCTGGTATAGCCGAGGCTCTGGGCTTCAGGTTTCTGGACAAAAACAGGAAAATCATTACTCCGGTCCGCGGAAAAGATCTTAAAAATATTCACCATATTGAAACTCATGAAGTCCATCCCCTTTTCTGGAAAGCAGAGGTAATTATTGCCTGTGATGTTCAAAATATACTTAACGGTCCCGATGGTGCTGCCAGAGTTTACGGTCCCCAAAAAGGCGCCGGCAAAGAGGCTGTAAAGGTTCTTGAGCAAGGCTTAAAACAATTATCGGAGCTTCTTTTTGAAGAAACAGGTTTCAGGGCTGATGATCATCCGGGGACGGGTGCTGCTGGTGGTGCTGCACTTTTTTTCCTTGCTTATGGGAAGGGGGTATTAAAAAAGGGTGTTGAAATCATGGCTGCTATGACAGGATTAGAAGAGGCTATTAAAAAATGCGATATAGTAATAACAGGGGAGGGGAAGATTGACCGGCAAACATCTTTCGGTAAAGTTGTTTCTTATGTTTCAGTTATAGCACATAAGTATAAAAAAACATTAATCGGTGTTACTGGTTTAATTGAAGGAGATAAGAGAAATACGAGAGAGGCTTTTGGAATGAAAGAGTTATATTCAATTCGTGATCTGGCCATGAATGATAAAGATTCTATAACCAATGCCCCTGCTTATCTTTATAGGATTGGGAAGAATATTGCTGAAAATCAGTGAAAATATGAAACCCTGTTTGTAATAATATCCTTTGATAGAATATTAATTGGTTCACTATAGCCTGCTTATTCCCGTTTTTGATTTATTTTCTTCTTTTATTTAGTAAAAAAGGCGCAAATTTACACGCTGGTGAATGAAATTCTGCCAAATGCAAAACATCAATTCTGAACAAAGATTTTTGAAGTTTAATAACCACTAAAATTACATTTATGAATTTTCGTAAGTTTATAGCTATTCTCGTAATAGCACTTTTTTCTTATGGTGCATATTCCCAATATGTTCACAAAGTTGATTCTCCGGTCGATTTTGTTAATCCCCTTATGGGAAGCCAGTCCAAGTTCCTGTTATCTCATGGGAATGTTTATCCTGCTATTGCACTGCCCTGGGGAATGAATTTCTGGACACCCCAGACAGGAGAGATGGGCAGTGGGTGGCAATATTCCTATACAGACGAAAGAATAAGAGGTTTCAAGCAGACCCATATGCCAAGTCCATGGATGAATGATTATGGGCAATTTTCCATAATGCCGGTTACCGGAGAGCCTGTTATTAATGAAGAAGAACGTGCCAGCTGGATATCTCATCGTCTGCAAACCGTAAAGCCTCATTATTACAGTGTTTACCTGGCCGATCATGATGTTACCACTGAGATCACTCCAACAGAACGTGCTGCACGCTTCAGGTTTACATATCCGGAAAGTGAGCATTCACATATTGTTGTTGATGCCTTAGATGATGGTTCCTATATTAAAATTATTCCCTCTCAGAACAAGATTATTGGCTATACAACAAAAAACAGCGGTGGAGTCCCGGATAATTTCAGGAACTATTTTGTTCTTGTATTCGATAAACCATTTAAAACCGCATCAGTCTGGAATGAAGGCGAAGCAATGCCTGATATTTATGAATTAGAAGGCGGTCATGTTGGTGCCATAGTAAGTTTTAGTACTGATCGTGATGAACAGGTAAATGTAAAGGTTGCATCTTCATTTATAAGTCACAAACAAGCAGAGCTCAACCTGAAGGAAATTGGCAATGATGACTTTGATGATTTAAAAATCAAAGGCAGGGATATCTGGAATCGTGAACTAAGCCGGATCAAGGTGTCGGGAGGAACAATTGACCAGACTCGTACTTTTTATACTACATTTTGGCGTACCCTTCTTTTTCCACGAAAGTTTTATGAATTTGATGAGCAGGGTAACATTATGCATTACAGTCCATATAACGGAGAGATCCTTCCCGGTTATATGTTTACCGATAACGGATTCTGGGATACCTTCAGGGCTGTTTTCCCATTTTTCAATCTTATGTATCCTTCTATGAACGAAAAGATGCAGGCCGGGCTTGTAAATGCATATCTTCAGAGCGGTTTTCTTCCGGAATGGGCCAGTCCGGGACATCGTTCGGTAATGATAGGAAATAATTCAGCGACTATAGTGGCAGATGCATATCTAAAAGGCGGTCGTGGATATGATATTGAAACGCTCTATGAAGGTGTGCTTCATGGCACAGAGAATGTTCATCCTGATGTAAGCGCTACCGGCCGTTATGGCCATCAGTATTATAATGAGCTTGGATATGTGCCTTATGATGTGGGGATAAATGAAAATGCAGCACGTACACTTGAATATGCTTTTGCCGACTGGACCATCTGGAAACTGGCAAAGGAACTTGAGCGTCCGAGGGAGGAGATTGAAAGGTTCAGAAAGCGTAGTCAGAATTTTCGGAATATTTTTGATGAGGAAACGAATCTGATGAGAGGGCGTAACGAGGATGGAAGTTTCCAGGAACCCTTTAATCCTTTTAAATGGGGAGATGCCTTTACCGAAGGAAATTCATGGCATTATACCTGGTCGGTTTTCCATGACGTGCAGGGATTGATGGACCTTATGGGAGGACGGGAGATTTTTGTCTCGATGCTGGATTCAGTTTTTATTATGCCTCCGGTATTTGATGACAGCTATTACGGTTTCCCTATCCACGAGATCAGAGAGATGCAAATAGCCGACATGGGTCAGTATGCTCATGGAAATCAACCCATACAGCATATGATATATCTTTACAATCATGCTGGTGAGCCCTGGAAGGCCCAGTATTGGGCAAGAGAAGTTATGGACAAAATGTACATGCCTACACCGGATGGTTATTGTGGTGATGAAGATAACGGACAAACTTCGGCATGGTATGTTTTCAGTGCTATGGGATTTTATCCTGTTACACCAGGCGCGGATCAGTACGTAATTGGATCACCTTTATTCCCCGAAATGAGCATCGAATTAGAAAACGGAAATCAGTTAAGAATTTCTGCCCCGGAGAACAATATGGATAACATTTATATTGATAATTTATACATCAATGGCAAGAAATGGGATAAAAATTATGTAAATTACAATGATCTGATGGAAGGGGCGTGGCTGAAATTTGATATGACCAATAAGCCTAACAAGGAGAGAGGAACAGATCCTTCAGCCTGGCCATACTCATATACTAAGGATGAAATTCAGTGATAATAAATTCATATTTGCAGACCGGATACATCAGGTTTTGTACATCGGAAGATATTCATTTCTGTTGACAAACTCTCTTAACAGTAGTTAGTCCCCGTCACTGCTGATGCTTTGGCCATTGAAGGATATGGAGATATTTTTGTTCTTTACCGGAAAACGAGTGAATTATTGTGAGAGTTTTTCAGAGGAGTTTTGAGCTGTTCAGAGGAGTTTTGAGCTGTTCAGAGGAGTTTTGAATTGTTCAGAGGAGTTTTGAATTGTTCTGAGGATGTTTTGAGTTGTTTTGTGGATGTTTGGAGTTGTTCAGAAGAGTTTTGAGTTGTTCTGAGTTTGTTTTGAATTGTTCTGTGGATTTTTGGGGTTGTTCAGAAGAGTTTTGAGTTGTTCTTGATAATTTTTTGCTATAATTGCACAAAGGGGTTGTCAGTGGGTATCTTAAGGGTGGTTATTTGTTGCAAGTTAAAGATCAAACATCCCTTTTTGATGAACTCATCATGTTTGATTTATTGAATGGCAGAATACAGAAAAGGAAATCAATCCTATAATTCTCCGGATTAGCTTTATAGATGACAATCCATGTGTGAACCCAATTTAAATAAAAAGAGTATCTTGTACTTAATAAATGAATTCAAATGAAAAATAAATTAAACTTCATTTTGTTAGCACTTATAATACTTCTGTCGGTGCATTTTCCCTTGCAAAGCCAGGTTCCGGAATATTTGCAGAATTACAAGGATTATTACAAAAAGAATCCACGGGAAGCCAATATTCGCTGGTTCAAAGATGCCCGGTTCGGAATGTTCATTCATTATGGGCTATACAGCCAATTAGGAAAGGGTGAATGGGTTCAACTTCGGGATACTATACCAGTGGATGAATATGCAAAATTAAAAGACAGTTTTACTGCTGCCGGTTTTGATGCGAATTTTATAGTGCAGCTTGCCAAAAATGCCGGGATGAAATACATTACTATTACCAGCAAACATCACGACGGTTTTTGTCTGTTTAAAACTAATGAAACGGATTTCAATAGTGTAAATTCGCCTGCCGGCCGTGATTTAATGGCTGAGTTGGCCAAAGCTTGTGAAAAGGAAGGAATAGGTTTATTCCTTTATTATTCATATGCAGCAGACTGGAAGCATCCGTGGTTTTATGCGCGGGAAGACGGTTGGTCCAATGCCCGTCCTCCCTATAAATTGAAACCGAATGAATATAAATACGAGAAACCGGAAGATTTTAAAAAATATGTGGATTATGTTCATGCACAATTAAAGGAACTGTTGACCCAATATCCAACAATAGCCGGAATTTGGTTTGATCCAATAATGGGATATTATGCAAACCCGGATGTCTTTCCTATGGAAGAAACCTATAGATTAATCCGCCGCCTGTCGCCGCATGCCCTGATTTCGTTTAAACAAGGGGCAAACGGCGATGAGGATTTTATGGCACCTGAACGAGGTGGTGGCGCCAGGGTCGGTTCGCAGTACCCTGTAGCACAACGCGCATATGAATTGAATAAAAATAAACCTAAAGAAGTATGCAATACCATGCAACCCCATTTGCCCGGTGCTGGTAATAACTGGGGATACAATAAAGCTCATGATGGGCATCATCTTAAAGTTGAGGATGTAAAAATCATGCTTGGAGATGCACTGTTGAATAATTACAATCTGTTATTAAACATTGGTCCCCTGCCTGATGGATCTGTTCATCCGGAAGATATTGAAACTTTGTCCAATTTGAAGAATTAGAAAGTAATACATTTTATTCTTCTATGAAGCAAATAAAGTGATTTGTTGTGATTTGTTGTGAGTTGTTGATTTGTTGTGATTTGTTGTGAGTTGTTGATTTGTTGTGAGTTGTTGAGTAGTTGTTGAGTAGTTGTGAGTAGTTGTGATTTGTTGTGAGTAGTGGTGAATTGTTGTGAAGAGTTTTGAGGAGTTTTTGAGGAGTTTTTGAGGAGTTTTGAGGAGTTTTGAGGAGTTTTGAGGAGTTTTGAGAATTTCTGAGAATTTTTTTCTATCATTGTACAAAGATGTTGTTTGTGAACACCTTAAAGATTCTGCACTCACATGCAATATGCTGTTCATTTTGCAATATTTTTCAGATTTTGACTTTCATGTTATTTTGTGAGACTAAGTATTATGAGGATTCAGAAAGAAAATTTTTCATATTTCAGCTACATATTACTAACCTAAATCATATAACTATGTCAAAAAGAATTTTAAACGTATTAACCGGGTTTTTCGCAATTGTATTAATGGTCAGCATGACCAGTTGCGGCGGACATAATTCTCTTTCCAGCAGTCAACAGGAAGAAGGATGGATGCTACTGTTTGACGGAGAGACCAGTGAAGGCTGGCGGGGATATAACAGTGCTGATTTTCCGGAAGGATGGATTATTGAAGATGGTACGCTATACTGCCCTGGCAGTGGTGGTGATGTCATGTATGATCAGAAATTTCTTAATTTTCATCTGATGATTGACTGGAAAATTTCTGAAGGAGGCAATAGTGGAGTCTTTATTCTGGCGCAGGAAATTGAAGGAAGGCCAATCTGGCATACTGCACCAGAAATTCAGTTGCTTGATAATGATGCTCATCCCAATGTCAATCCTGATCAATTTGCACCTGCATTGTATGACCTGATTCCTCCTTCCGTTCAGAATACAAAACCAGCCGGCGAATGGAATACAATTGAAGTGATACTGCATGATGGTGAATTGACGATTCGTCAAAATGGCGCCGAGGCAGTAAAGACACAACTTGGTACTTCTGAATGGGAAGAGATGGTTGATGAAAGTAAGTTCCCGGTTGAGATGTTTGGTAAACTTAAGCCGGGTTACATAGGAGTACAGGACCATGGTGATGAAGTATGGTTCAGAAATATTAAGCTGAAGGAATTATAAACTGCATTTTTTAAAAGTGTATTTACTAAAGGGGAGCTAAATGCTCCCCTTTTAAATAAACTAAATATCAAATAAAGCATTCGGTATAGAAAAAAATCCGTGTGGCACACTGAGGAAATTTTAAAAAAATCTAATCCTGTAAATCAACACATTGACGATGTGTAGATGCAATGTAGTTAAGGATATGCTAGTCAGGAGTTTTTAGGGCATAATTATGATCAAGATGTTCAATTTACAGCTACTTAGTCTTTCTGTTTCTGCGAATTGTTTTAATCAGGTTTATGCCTGCCAAGGTATACAGGAATATAGAAATGAAAACCAATGCAAGATATGTATTATAATTTGTATTCCTGGATTCAATCCCCAGATACATAATATACGAAGCAGCTATTACTGTAATCACAAACCCTATTATTTTTCTTATCATAATAAAAGCATAAAGATTAATTAAAATCCAAAAAGGATAGCTCATCATAAATCTCAGACAATAAGATTATTCTAAGTTTTTTGGATATGACATGCCTTTAATTTTTCTTAATTGGTTCTATTTCAATTGATGCTAATGTATTATCAGATATAATATTATCACTAATGAAATTATTATAATAACCAGGGTTAGATAATGTAACTTGAATTTACCTGTTCTCATTTTCTTTCTCAATACAAATACAGTAAAATAAGCACTAATAACTCCAAAAAAATAGGCTGGTATGATATGACGCAAAAAGCCCTCAGGTTTTCCCCAAAATATATAGATCATACCTGTTGTCGCCAACAAAGTATTAATTAGAAAGAACCAATAAAGTGATTTCTTTTCTTTAGTTTCCATAATGTATTGTTTGAAAATAGTCAGCCATAATGAAGTTTCTATGGCCGACTATTTAGTTTAGCAAATAGCTGCTGATAGAACAGAGCCAACAGCCAATGATACCAGAATTGAAACTCCTCCAGTTGCAACTGCGGTTGCACCAAAAGCTAAGGCAATTCCACCAGCCCATGCACCATAAATTGCTCCTAAACCTCCGGTAGTTAAGTTGCATACCAGATCATAACCATAGCTACCCCCTCCTTCAATATTTTCCATTTCATTCGTATAAATTATGGTTGTCAATCTGTTTAACATTATGTTACTAATTCATAGCAAGGATGCTTAGCTTTTCAATCCCATGGATCCCCCTGTTTTGTACAGACTATTTTGTGAGACTTTAGTATCATTGGGATTCGTTGAAAGATAATTCTTTTGTTTCCATAGTTAAGATAAATTAAAATTTTGGAATTCTGTGATATCTATATCAAGTTAGCACCGGATTTTTTCTGATGCAAGATTTTTGAACAAAAAAATTATGAACGGTTGAAATTTGCAGCTGAGCGGTTATATGAAAAGACGGTGCAATTATTTGTTATTTATTGAAGGTGCTTTTTTCAGGCGGTTGTTGTTATGTAATCCCTGAAAGAGTGACTGTAAATATTATCTGTTTGTATGAGTGTTTGATGGGTGCCACGGGAAGTTACGTTGCCATTTTCAAGGATCAGGATTTCATCGGAAATGCTTGCCGCCTTTAAATTATGGGTTACCTGAAGGATGGGGATTTGATGCTTCAGGTTTTTGAAAAGACCAATAAAGAAATTTTCCATATTTCTATCCACCGAACTGGTAAGTTCATCCACAAGCAATATTTGTGGTTTCGTAGATAATGCCCGGGCTAAACCAATCAGTTTTTTCTGCCCTCCTGATATATTGAGTCCGTGTTCTTCAATGATTGTTGCCAGGCCATTTGGGAATTGCCTGAAAAAGGGCAGCAGGTTGAGTCTTTCTAGTTCTTTTACTGTTCTTTCTGCTGCCTCTTGGGCTGAGTCCAGAACAATGTTCTCCAGGATTGTGGTGTTAAAGAGGTTTATTTGCTGAGGGACTACTCCAAGTATTTTCCTGAATGATTGGATTGAATATTCGCTGAAGTCGATAGTATTGATTTTAATTTCACCGGATTCCGGAATATGGAATTTCTGAATTATATTCAGTAATGTGCTTTTACCCGTTCCGTTTTCTCCGAATATAGTTTTGATCTCTCCTTTTTTCAGTTCAAGGGAAACATTATTAAGCAACAGTTTTCTTCCCGGATAACGGAAGCTGATGCTTTTAAGTTCTAATTTTTCGAAATTATTGATTTGCCTGAGCCTGGAATCGGGTTCTTGTTGATATTCGCAATCACCTGCAGAAATATCATATATCCTTTCAAAGGCAACCCGTGCAGATTGTAGCTGAATGTTGGCAAAAGCAAGGGCGGCTCCTGCAGGAATAATATTGTTTGTTAATGTCAGCAATGCTATGAATTCCCCCGGCTTCATGCTTTGATTCATCATTGCTGCTATAGATGCCGACACAACCCCCATAATCAGGAGGATTCCTGTAATTTCACTAAAAAGATTAATCCTTATGCCGGTATGACCCAGATCATAGATGCGTTGCTGGAAAAACCCATAGACACTCTTTCCCAGCTTTGCGAAATTATCTTCCTTGTTAAATGTTTTAATTATGTCAATATTCTCAATTGTTGATATGTAATTGCTTTCATTACCTGCATGAGCCTTCATGGTATTTTTCTGCTTATCCAGTATAACCGGATGATAAGTGTATGCTATAAAATAATAGACTGGCATTCCGCAGGCCAGTATTATCCCTGCCAGAGGGTAGTAAAGAAATACGGCTATTAAAGAAACTGTTAATAAGAGTGCATTAATAAGAAGTTCGCCGGTTATGTATGTTATGGTCTGTTGTATTTTGTTAGTGTCATTCAATCTTGCCACCATATCGCCGGTATGCCGGTTATTGAAAAAAGAAACCGGTTGTCTTAATAATCTGGAGAAGAACCTGCCTATCATCCTGATGTTTATATCCCGGCTTTGCCTTAGTATAAAAGATTGTCGGAAATATCCTGTAAATGCCTTGAACAGTAGAATCAAAACGACAAATGATGTGGCCAGAATAATTCTTTGGATATCGCCAGATGGAATTAAATTATCAATCAGAGTTTGAGAGAATATTGCAATGGCAATACCCAAAACGGAAACTACAATTCCCGTTATCAGGATAGTAATAAGGATTGTCGAGTCTTCCCTGATTATATCCAGAAACCATATTTTCATTTTGTTCTTATGGCTTTCTCTTTTTGCGAATTTGCCGGTTATTGGTTTAAGCTCGAGAAGTGCATTCGATCGCCATATTTTCTGAAGATTATCTTCATCCATTATTTTTATTCCATGTCCCGGATCACCTACATGAAATTTCCCTTTATCATAACTGTAAATCACAAGGAAATGCTGATATTTATTGTCTATGATGACGTGGAGTATAACCGGGTGGTCAATTTTTTTTAAATATTCTATATCTGTTTGCAGCCCTTCTGCCTTAAAGCCAATCTGCGCTGCCGCCTGGTAAAGCCCAAGAAGAGTAGTTCCCTGTTTATTTGTCCCGCTTATTTCCCTCAACTTATCCAGTTTTGAAAGTCCACCGTGGTAACTAATAATATTGGCCAGGCATACTACGCCGCAATCGGATTGATCGTGCTGTGTAATGAAATTCTTTTTTATGGTATGCTGTCTTTCAGAATGTTTTTTCAGGACCATACGATATGACTTTTAGAATTATTTCCGGTCAGTAATTATGAGCGCAATTTCCGGTCTCCGATTTTGAGAAACCCTTAATTCATAGGTCTTAAGTTTCTTACATTAAGTTAAGACCGTTTTGCATCTATTCCAAATTTAGAGCGGGATTAATTGGTGAAAGGTTGAATTTTGAACCTGAGCGGTTAGTTTATGGAGTTAGGTAATTAATCTGACAGGACATCAATAATCTCACTCACAGGGGTATATCCCGAATTTGAATAGAGCAGACTACCTTTATCATTGTAGATCATCAGAGAAGGAACAGTCCGGATTCCGTAACTTTCCCAAAAGGCGTCTTCACTTATCCGGCCTGTTATGATCCGGGGGAAATCCTGCAGACTGTAAGTATTTTCAAAGTTGATAATTGTTCCAGGTTCACTGGTTGTAACCATAAATATGTTTACATTGGCGAAATAATCCATATGATTTAGAATAGCCTCTGTTTCCACATGGCAGTAATAGCAATCAGGATTAAAGAACATGAGAATGAAGCTATCTTCCTGGTTGGAGCTGGTGATGATGTACGTTGAATTCCCCGGCAAGGTAATCTCTAAAGAAGTAAAAACATTTCTTCCCTCAATAACCCTTTTTTTATCTGCTATTTTAAAGATCAGAAACGATGCTGAAATCAGTATTATCGAAGAAAAAATTATCACCAGGATTTTTCCGGATGGTTTCTTTATTTCAGGCATAACTTATCAATAAATACATTATCAATATTGTCCACATTACAAAGGCTGTTCCATAGGTTGAAAGTATCAGTATCAGGGACTGCCGGAAAGGAAAGCCTGTAATTATCCGGTAGCAATATGACAAATAGAGGATATATATTATTAGAAATATGCTGATGCTTTGCAAAGGGACATAAAAATATTGTTCAATGTTTGATTCGGACACCAGTGAAGCAAGTGAAAACAAACTAAGATTGAGATCTTCAAGTGATTTTATATCTGATAATAATATGTTACCTGTGGTTATAAGATTTGCCGAGAGGTAGACTGATTCAGCCACCATTGCCATTGCAAATATTTGCCTGAAGGTTAGTTTGTGGCCGGCGACAATTGCACCCATGGAAAGGAAAGTGCTTACAATAAGAAATTTGATTGCCAGTATTACCGGTATACCAAGGTAACTGATCCACTGCCATTTATTCCGGAACCTAATAAGCTCGTCTATTACCGGCAGACTTAACTGGCTGCCTAAGCTCCGGTAATAAAGCTCATCATTTAGCACATATTCATTGATTAGTATGGCTGATAAGAGATAAAGCAGGCTAAGCAGGATAAATAATTCCAGTTTGTTGCTTTCAATTACTAAATGTCTGATGTAATTTACTCCTGATTTTAGCATTTCGGAATTTTTGGATATAATCCGTGTTTCAATACTTTCATACAGCCACATTCAATAGTTTCGATTGCCATTATTGATTGCCATTAAGACTTCGGTTATGATTGTAGTTATGGTTGCAGCTATGATTTCAGTTATTATTGCAGCTATGTAAACTTAACGCTAACCGGCTAATGCAATTTCTATATTTAAGTTACAGCTGTTTTTTGAAGGATGCAAGAATTTGTGACGGAAAAATGCTGAACGGTCGGAATTAGTGCCTGAGCGGTCATAGGTGGATAGTTCGGAGCATATTGACCCCCTAAATCGGATTTGGAAAAAGAGTAAAAAAATGGTTATAAAATCAATTTTTTATTCTTTTGATTTCTGGTAATTTGACCCAGAGTTGCCCCCAATGAATATGAGAAAAAAATAATCGAAAATATTAATAGTGGATTGTGCTCACTCCAGACAAAGATGCTTGCAATTAACAGTGCTAATGCCATTAAATTCCAGGTTATAAGGAAAAATAAACTTTGAGTAATATTTTTAGCTTTCTTTTTAAAACTTTTGTCTTTTACTGCTATTGCAGTATATATAGCTGAAGCTAATAAAAATAATAAGGCAAGAATATTAATTAAATAACCGGATTTTAATAGGATTGATAAAGAGAATACTAAAATTCCCAATATATTAATAGCAATTAAAGAATATTTTTTTTTCATTTTCTTGATATTATTTAAATATAAACTGAATCAATTTTTTTTTTATAAGAGTCAGACTAATTGTAAGCAGTAACTTACAATGTACAAAAATTGGCAAATAGGGATGTACAAAAAACAGATATATTATGGTTTGAAAAGATAGCAGGGTTAATCCTGCTGTCTCATATTCTATTTAAAATGATTGAACTGGAACCAGTACTACCTTCAATTGTTTGAGCACTTCTCACACCACATGCAAATGATAATAACCCAACTTCGAACCCCACTCACTCAAGATTTATAAAGGGCGTTATGAATTAATTAAGTTAGTGAATTTTAAAGGTTAGTATAAATTAATAATTTAAATTCCAAAATCAATTCTTTTCCGTAAAGAAATCCATTAGTGCTTCAATACAAGATATATAACCAGAAGAGCTACAGCGATCACAGCAAAACCGGAACTAATTAAATAGAGGATTTTGTTGCTTTTGTAATTTTCTGATATATTTTGGTCGGTTGCCATATTTTTTATTCCGAGAATAATATGCATGTAATATATGGTATTATAAAGGAGCAGGTATATGACACCAAAAATTACCATATTCAGTTCATTTGAATAATCAGCAACAATATTCCGAAGTGTTGTAATAATTATTAGTATAAAAGTTATTGCAAATGTAATTCTAAATGAGTTATACCTGTATTTCTTTAATAGCCCCTGACTGCCTTTATTGTCTCTGCTGTAGGCAACTATAAATAAACCGGACAGAAGTAACCATCCGCTAAATTTTCCATAATCACTTGGGAATATTACCAATAATATTCCGATTACAGCGATAATCAAACCAATATATCTGTAATAGTAATTTAAGTATGGGAATGGAGTGAACAT
>CAZFOO010000009.1:0-72298 GCA_964520585.1 uncultured Bacteroidales bacterium | reverse complement strand
TATTATTAGATATAACGTTTATATGATTAGACAGATGAAACCCTCATGCTACTTTGTAACACAAAATAAGATCTGTAAACATGAGGGTTCCATGGATTGAAAAGCAAAATATAATATATAAAACAGTGAGGATCCATAAGTGTGAAATCCTGAATACTAACACATTTCCGCATTAAAGGAAAGATAATAAGCATGATAGCTTTAATATATTCTAAGGGAGCAAGTAAATCTCCCTGAAAAAATAATAATTATACTGCAAGCTAAATTACATAATTAAATTTATTAAAAAAGGATACTTTTACTTTTATAATATTCAAATAGTTTTCTTATTCATCATAGTGGAAACAGGCTTAAAGGAATGAAATATGGAACCCATCAGAATAGCTGCCGCGCAGTTTGAGAACAAGAGCGGGGACAAACACTATAACCTCTCCATCATAAAGAAACTCAGTAAAAGGGCCGCCGAAGCAGGGGCCAAAGCCATTTCTTTTCATGAATGCTCGGTTACCGGCTATACATTTGCCAGAAAGCTTTCCCGGCAACAAATGCTTGATGTGGCTGAACCCGTCCCCGGAGGAACCAGCATTAAGGAATTAATCAATATTGCCGGCGAATATGATATTACCATCCTGGCGGGACTGTTTGAAAAAGACGAGGAAGATAATATTTATAAAGCATATGTATGTGCCGGCAAAAAAGGTGTAATTGCAAAATACAGGAAGCTCCATCCTTTTATCAACCCTTATATTTCGCCAGGTGACAGCTACTGTGTTTTTGATCTGCATGGATGGAAATGCGGCATTCTGATATGTTATGATAATAACATAGTTGAAAACGTTCGTGCCACCAGCCTTCTCGGTGCCGATATAATTTTTATGCCCCATGTCACCATGTGCACTCCATCAACCAGGCCGGGAGCGGGATTTGTTGACCGTGGACTGTGGCAAAACAGGGAGAAAGATCCCACCTCGCTGCGTCTGGAATTTGATGGCATGAAGGGCAGGGACTGGCTGATGAAATGGCTTCCCTCCAGGGCATGGGACAATGCAGCATATATAGTTTTCTCCAATCCCATAGGCATGGATGATGATCAGTTAAAAAACGGATGTTCGATGATAATAGACCCTTACGGAGATATCATTGCCGAATGCCGCGAGCTGGGCAACGAGGTGAAAACTGCACTATTCACTCCTGAAAAGTTAACCCTTGCGGGAGGATACAGGTACAAAATGGCCCGCAGGCCCGATTTATACAGGACGATTCTGGGCATGAACCATACTCCTGATCAAAAGGTTGCCTGGCTGCAAAAACCCGGGGAGAGGAAAAAATAACCCGAAAAGCCAAAATCAAAGATGGCTTATGACTCTTCAAGGCCGGTTAAAGAATGCAGCATAAAACCGCTTATTAAAACGATTCGAAAAGCTTTCACTCTAAACCGAACCCTTCTTTTTTGATGTAACCAAACTGACCAGTACAATAAGAATAATAGCGCCGGAAAAAGCAGGTATCAACTCATAAACCCCGGTCTGCTCCTTCATCCAGAGATACCAGGCAATGCAGATAGTCGTTCCGGCAATCATTCCCGAGGCAATACCTGCCCTGGTAGCTCCTTTCCAGAACAACGACATGATCAGCGCGGGTCCGAATGCAGCACCGAGTCCGCCCCATGCAAAAAGCACCAGCCAGCAAACAAGATCCTCTGCCAGATAGGCAAGAAAAAGCGCCAGTAGCCCTGAAAGAATAACTACGGTCCTGCTAAGGTAGAGCTTACGTTTTTCATCGATCCTTCTTTTCCTTGCTATCACCTTTTCATACAGGTCCCTGACAAAGGTAGAGGCTACTACCAGCAGCTGGGAATCAGCCGTCGATAAAATGGCAGCAAACACACCGCCAACCAGCAGGCCATAAAGCACCGGCCCGAAATAACCCGATGACAATACCAGGTATATCATTTCAGGATCTCCGTCCGGAAGACTATCCGTTTCCGGGATTAAAAGTCTGCCGACAAGTCCGATACTTACAGCACCAACTCCAAGGATAATATTCCAGAAGGTGCCGAACATAGCAGAATATTTGAGCCTGGAAGGATCCCTGATCGACATGTACCTTATCACCATATGAGGCTGACCCGGCGAACCGAGACCAATCCCAATAAAGCCAATAATAACTCCCGTACCAAGAGAAAAAAGATCCAGGTGGGCAGGATTCAGCCGGCTCATCATCTCCCGGAGTATTCCCAGACCTCCAATATTTATCAAGCCCACAACAGGTAATACAACCAGTCCGACCAGCATTATAAGCGCCCTGACTACATCATTGTATGCCACCGCAACATATCCGCCGAGTACCATATATACCATAACCAAAAGTCCCGATATCGCCAGCGAAGCGGCTAACGGAAGATCCATTGCCGTGGACAGGGATTTTGCCCCGGCATTGAATTGTGCTGCCACATATGCAGTTATAAAAATTACCATTATAATTACACCTGTAATCCTTAACAAGCCGGACTTGTCGTCAAATCTTGATTCGAAATAATCGAGCAGTGTTATACAATCCATCCTCTGGGTCTCATTCCTTAATTTCCTCCCCAGGTATATAAACTGCCATGCCTCAACTATGGTATAACCCACAATGGCCCAAATGGCACCTACACCAGATACGTATGCCATACCACTAACCCCGAGTACCAGCCACGAAGACCGTCCCGAAGATACTGCCGATAATCCCACCACAAACGAGTTCATGGCTCTCCCCCCCAGGAAGAAATCGGACTGATTGCGTGTCTTCAGCATTGCGATCAGTCCCACAGCAAGCGGGATAAGCAGAGTTAAGATAAAAACGCCCATGGCCAGGGGGTCACTCAATTTATCATAGAGATCTTCAGTCATATAAACTATTTTGATTCATGTTCAATATTTTCTCTGTAACTGGCAAATTATGAAATTCATTTCTTTTTCCCAATCCTTTGGAAGCATCCATGAAATTTTTTATCTCCCTTAACACAGAACAGTGCCGGTAATTTTTTGTACCCTGCTCTGTTTATTGTATATTACAGATTATTATAATTTCGATTTCAAACGATAACATACTACATATACACTCTTGAATATGTCTGAACCCAAAATAGAAACAAAGCATCACATCATTGCAGGCATTGGTTCGTCTGCTGATGGTATTAAGAATATGGAGGCTTTTTTTAAAAACCTGCCCGGAAATACCGGGATCACCTTTGTGGTAATACAACATCTCTCACCCGAACATAAAAGCATCCTTCCGGAAATCCTGCAAAAATCCACCAGGCTCAAAGTGACTGAAATAGAAGATAAAACGTCTCCCGAACCGGATCATGTTTATGTTCTGCCCGCCGGATATGATGTTACCATATCGGGCAACAAATTCCACCTTCAAAAATACAGCAGGGACAAAAAAGGGCTTCACCTGCCCATTGATCTTTTTCTGCGCTCCCTGGCGGCGGACAAAAAAGATAGAACGGCGGCCATACTGCTTAGTGGCGGCGGTTCTGACGGATCGCTGGGCATAAAGGAAATAAAGGATGCCGGGGGACTGTTGCTGGTGCAGGATCCGGAATCTGCCAAATTCAGGTCCATGCCACAGAATGCGATAGATACCGGACTGGTAGATAAGATTGCCAAACCGGAAGATCTGCCCGGACTGCTGCTGGAGTTCCAGGGAAGCCTGGACAAAGAGGAGCAGTTTATCGAAGATTATGATTCAGGTGAACTAATGAGAAAACTTCTCCAGCTGCTGAAAATGAAAACCGGCCATGACTTCTCTGAATATAAAAAAAGTACCATACGCAGGCGCATCACCAGGAGAATGGCCCTGCACAAGAAATCAAAACTCAGTGAATATATCGGTTACCTGAAAGAAAATCCACAGGAAGTGGATAACCTTTTCAAGGAACTCCTTATCGGCGTCACCTCTTTTTTCAGGAATAAAAAAGCTTTTGAAACCCTGAAAAAAAAGGTATTCCCTGAAATAATAAATCCCGGGAACAAAAATCCTGTCAGGATATGGGTCGCCGCCTGCTCCAGTGGAGAAGAGGTATATTCACTTGCCATTCTGGCCAGGGAGTATCAGGAATCGCAACAGATAAGGACCGATATGCAGTTTTTTGCTACCGACATTGATCCCAGGGCACTGGAAGTGGCACGAAAGGGAAAATACAAGGAAAATATCAGGGCAGATGTACCTGCAGGTCTTTTGGATAAGTATTTTGAAAAAAAGGATGATATTTACCAGGTACATAAAGACATACGTGACATGATCACCTTTGCCGGGCACAGCGTGATCAAAGATCCTCCCTATTCAAAGCTTGACCTGATAAGCTGCCGTAATTTCCTGATCTATCTTGAACCGGAGATCCAGAAGCATGTGCTGAATGCCTTTCATTATGCGCTTAAACCCGGCAGATTCATATTTTTAGGCGGTTCTGAATCGCAATCACAAAGAAGCCAGCTTTTCGAAGCCATCGATGCGAAAGCACGGATATACCAGAAAAAGGAGAACAGGAAAGCCGCCGCTAATTATTTATCACATAGCAGGAAGCAAGAATCCCGGGAGGAAGGGAATGTGACTCATGTATCGATAGACAAAAAGAAATTATCGATTAAAGAATTTGCTGAAAAAAAAGCACTAAAGGAATATATGCATCCCTTCCTGGTGATCAATAAAAAAGGTGAAATCCAGTATTCACTTGGACAATGCGACAAATACCTGAAATTTCATGTTGGCGAACCAAATCAAAACATTGTCAACCTGGCCCGGGAAGGATTGGGAATACCTATATCCAGTGCCCTGCGAAAAATAAAGTCCGAAAACAAACCGGTCTCCTTTAAAAATATTAAAGTAAAGGGGGCAAATGGTGATGACCAGGTAAATATTACATTAACCCCGGTTAAAGAACCCGCCTTTCTGAGCCATATGGTAATTGTCACCATCACGCCTGTCCGCCCTGCAAATAATAACGGAGAAGATCACCAGGACAATACTCATGAAATTTCCAGGGAATCCGATGACCACATAAGGCAGATGGAACGGGAACTACAGGAAACCCGTGAATACCTGAACAATGTGATAGAGGATCTGGAAGCTTCGAACGAAGAGTTAAAATCGACCAACGAAGAGTTCCAGTCCACTAACGAAGAGCTGCAAAGCACAAACGAAGAACTGGAAACATCGAAGGAAGAGCTGCAGTCGCTCAACGAGGAACTGGAATCATCAAACAACGAGCTGCAGCGAAAAAATGAAGAGGAAGCGCGCCTTAGCAATGACCTGAATAACTTTATGGAAAGCATCCGTATCGGGACACTGTTTCTGGACAAATATCACAGGATAAGGCGGTTTTCACCACAGATAAAAGTCATAGTCAACCTTACCGAATCTGACACTGGTCGTTCAATAAAGGATTTCGGGGTCAGTTTCCCCGAGGGCAACCTGCTGGATGATGTAAGGCATGTCATGGATAATCTTTCACCGCTAGAAAAAGATATATCCGCAAACCACGACCGGCATTACTGGATGCGTATTTTACCTTACCGTACTCCTGACGACCGGATAGACGGGGTGGTAATAACCTTTACCGATATTTCCGAGAGATACAGAAACCAGAAGATTATTGAAGAGTCGGAAAGGTGGAGAAAATACAGAGACCTTTTTCATCATATAGAACACGGCTTTGCCCTTTACCAGGTGATAAAAAATGACCGTGGGGATGTTGATGATCTCAGACTGGCAGAAGCCAACCACGCGTTTGCAGATATAATGAATATTGAACTGGATAGCATAAAAAACAGGAAGGTTTCGGAATTAAACATAAGCAGGGAATGCAGGGATGCATTCATCACAGCCGGCAAGAAGGTTCTTGGCAGGAAACCGTACGAGGAAGAACGATATTTTGAAGATTCAGGCAGGCACCTTAGAATACTCTATTTCTCACATGAAGGAGATATTGTGGCCACTTTTGTACAGGATATTACCGGTGTAAAAGAAGAAATGAAGGCACAGGTGCACCTGGCTTCAATAGTGGAATCATCGGATGATGCAATTTTCAGCGAATCAGCAGAAGGAAGGATTCTTTCCTGGAATGACGGGGCAGAAGAACTTTACGGGTATAGCGAAAAGGAAGCAGTGGGTGCCATGGCCAATGATCTGTATGCCTACCCTAAGGATGACGGCGACGTGGCGATGATCAGGCAAGTGCGAAAGGGAGAAAAAGTAAAAAACAGGGATACTTTTCATAAGCGGAAAGATGGATCGGTAGTACCCGTATCGGTAACCAAGTCGCCAATTAAAAACGAAGAAGGGAAAATAATCGCCATTTCAAATATCGTTAAAGATATTACCGACATAAAGAAAAGGGAGGAGGAGCTGGTGAAAGCAAAAGAAGCAACCTAGAAGGCATCAGTTCTCAAAACCATGTTCCTTGCAAACATGTCACACGAGATCCGTACCC
This sequence comes from uncultured Bacteroidales bacterium, assembly GCA_964520585.1. Taxonomy (GTDB): domain Bacteria; phylum Bacteroidota; class Bacteroidia; order Bacteroidales; family PUMT01; genus PXAP01. The sequence goes on along the minus strand of CAZFOO010000009.1, from coordinate 65,820 downwards.
CATTGAATTCAATACTTGGTTTTACCGATATGCTAAGGGAAGAGATAAGTGAAAAGAGGCCGGCAAGGTTTGTTGAAAATATTTATAATTCTTCAAAGCAACTTCTGGACCTGATTAATGATATTGTGGATGTATCGCGGCTGGATGCCGGCGAACTGCCGACTCATAATTCCAATGTAAATATCTGTGAACTGATGAAGAAAACAAAGCATCAGTTCCGGGGATACGCAGCGGAAGGCAATAAACAAAATATAGAATTCCGTCTTAAGCTTCCTGAAGAGAGAGATGAACTGTATGTTATCACCGATGAACAAAGGTTGCGGCAGATCCTTTACAACCTATTAAGCAATGCATTCAAGTTTACCACCAGGGGACATATTGAATTTGGATTTAAGGTCCGCGATAACAAAACCCTGTTATTCTATATAGAAGATACAGGAAAAGGGATATCCAGAGAATATCACAAAAAAATATTCGAGCGGTTCCAGCAGGAAGATGACAGCCGGGGTCAGCCGGAATCGGTTATAAGAGGAACCGGACTGGGACTGGCTATAGCCCGGGGATTAGCTGAGCTGCTTGGAGGAAAAATGTGGGTGGATTCGGAAAAGGGCAAGGGGTCGGTATTTTATTTCACTATACCTTTCAAAAAAGGGGAAACGCCGGAAAAACAGGACGGTCAGCCTCAGGAAGAAGGAATTGATACCCCGGCGCTTGAGGGTAAAAGAATAATTGTTGCAGAGGATGATCCTTACAGTCTGCAGATGTTGAAATATATGCTCAAGGATACCAAAGCCACCATGCTGATTGCCAGGGATGGTGAAAAAGTTATGGAACTCTTTGCTAATGAACAGGTGGATATGATTTTACTGGACATACGGATGCCCAAAAAAGACGGCTACGAGCTGATAAAGGAAATACGTGCTAAAGACGCTGACATACCGGTTATAGCGCAGACCGCCTTTGCCATGCCCGAGCAGGTAAAAAAAAGCCTGGAAACAGGTTTCAACGAGCATCTTACCAAACCCATTGCCAAAGAAGATTTATACAGGGTTTTGAAAAAATATTTGAGCTAAAAGCAATAACCATGTTTCTTTTGAATCTCAGTTCCGGCACTTTGTTAAATGATATGGTGATACACGACATTTAATTGCCCTGCAAAGTGATGGCGCATACAGTCAGAAAGTCAGTGAAGTAACAGATGTGACTGCGACGCAATTTTTTTACTGATCGGGGATCCACGCGGGATAATGAGATAAAGCCTCAATCGGTGAAATATCCGGCAAGATCATGCTGACTGATGGTATCCTGAGTCCCTGATTCCATATTCTTTATGGTCACCATACCCTGCCTGGCCTCTTCTGCACCGATAAGGGCAACATAAGGAATATTCCGGCTGTTAGCATATTGCATCTGCTTTTTCATTTTAACGCAGTCGGGATACAGCTCAGCGCTGATACCCGACCTGCGGAGATCATCAAGCAATTTGATGCTTACCGCAGCTTCATGCTCACCGAAATTTACAAACATAAGCCTGGTGATGGAGGCAACCGATGAGGGGAAGGCACCGGTCTGCTTCATTACATCATAGATGCGATCTGCGCCAAAGGAAACTCCGACACCAGATAGTCCGGGCATCCCAAAAACCCCTGCAAGATCATCATAACGACCGCCACCACATATACTTCCTATTTCAACATCGGAGGATTTAACTTCAAATATGGTTCCGGTATAATAATTGAGTCCCCGTGCCAGGGCAACATCAAATTCAATTTCATTTACTGCATCAAGTCCGGAAAGCATATCTAAAACCAAACCCATCTCCTTCGTACCATTCATGCCTGCTTCACTTTCACCGAAAAGTGCGGTTAGTGTGTCCAGCTTTTCAATATTGCTGCCCTGCATCAATATTACCGGCTTTAATTTTTCAATTGCTCCTGCGGATATACCCTTCTCCTCCATTTCCCGGCATACGCCCCCTATACCGATCTTATCAAGCTTATCAATAGCAACGGTCATATCGGTCAGTTTCTCCGGCTCCCCAATTATTCCGGCGAGACCGGTAAGTATCTTCCTGTTATTGAGCTTTATTACCACCTTAACCCCGAGCCTGCCGAAAACATCATCAATAATCCGGGTGAGTTCAACTTCATTCAACAGTGAATCACTGCCGATCACATCAACATCGCACTGGAAAAATTCCCGGTACCTTCCTTTCTGGGGCCGGTCGGCTCTCCAGACAGGTTGTATCTGGTAACGCTTAAAGGGAAATGTCAGTTCATTGCGATGCTGTACCACAAACCTGGCAAATGGCACCGTAAGATCATATCTTAATCCCCGGTCACAAATCATACCCGCCAACCGCCCACTGTCACCAGTGGTTAACTCATTGGCGGGGACCTTCCCGAGGAAATCTCCTGAATTCAGGATCCTGAAAAGAAGTTTATCCCCCTCTTCACCATACTTCCCAAGAAGGGAGGACAGGTTCTCCATCGCGGGTGTTTCAATGGGTACATAGCCGTAAAGATCGAAAACGGCCTTAATTGTATCGAAAATATGGTTCCTGCCCGCCATCTCAACGGGCAGGAAATCGCGTGTGCCTTTAGGTACCGAAGGTTTCTGAGCCATACAAGTGAAATTTCATTTCAGTGCCGGCAAAGATAGCATTAATTAATAAAACGTATGCTCACAGGATACCGGTAACGAACACCTTCATTAGCCTTTACGGCAGCAACCACGGTAATGATAATCCTGAAAAAGAAAATTGCTATCAGCAGCGGTATTCCGACCAATAGTAAAATAAGAACTGCCGATATAATAAAATATATGAGCATCGATATCTGGAAATTTATTGCCTCCTTACCCTGATCATCCACAAGAGGGTACTGATCTCTTTTTATAGACCAGACAATAATTGGACCGATGATACTGCCAAAAGGGATTATAAATCCTGCAAAGGCACTAAGATGGCAAAACATTGCCCATATACGTTCATTCTGAGAATCTTCATATATCCGCTCCATGATTTTAAGATTTTGTTTATTTATCAGTTAGTTTGAGAATATTTTTTTTAACCATCATAAATATCTTACAAAATCCAGGATATGTTCAATCATAACAGACCTGCATGCCTCAACTAAGTTTTTTATACTTAATTCTTCTCGGACCTTCATCGCCAAGCCTCTTCCTCCTGTTCTCCTCATATTCCGAGTAACTGCCTTCAAACCAGTACACCTGTGAATCACCTTCAAAGGAAAGGATATGCGTAGCAACCCTGTCAAGGAACCAGCGATCATGTGATATTATTACCGCACAGCCTGCAAAATTTTCCAGACCCTCTTCCAGTGCCCGGAGGGTGTTAATATCAATGTCATTAGTAGGCTCATCAAGCAGCAGCACATTGGCATTTTCCTTAAGGGTAAGCGCAAGATGCAGCCTGTTACGTTCTCCTCCGGACAGAACGGCGCACTTCTTTTCCTGGTCCGCTCCTGTAAAATTGAACCTTGCCACATAAGCCCGGGCATTCATGGAATGCCCGCCCAGCTGAACATGCTCACTGTTATCGGCTATAACCTGAAATACGGTCTTTTCAGGATCGATTGCAGCATGTGCCTGATCGACATAGGCTACCTTCGCAGTATCGCCAACAGTAAAACTGCCCCGGTCGGGCTTCTCGGAACCGGTTATCATCCTGAAAAGGGTAGTTTTCCCGGCCCCGTTAGGCCCAATGACACCAACAATTCCCGCCGGAGGAAGCATAAAGTTGAGTTCTTCGAAAAGCAACCTGTCGCCATAGGCTTTTGCAACATTGTTGGCTTCAATTACTTTTTCTCCTAATCTGGGACCGCTGGGAATGAATATCTCCAGCTTTTCCTCTTTCTGTTTTATATCTTCGTTTAAAAGCTTGTCGTATGCAGAAAGCCGGGCTTTTGATTTAGCATGGCGCGCCCTGGGGGCCATCCTTACCCATTCAAGTTCCCTCTCAAGGGTTTTCCTTCTTTTTCCGGCCGATTTTTCTTCGTTCTCAAGCCGTTTGGATTTTTGCTCAAGCCATGATGAATAATTACCCTTCCATGGTATACCTTCACCCCGGTCCAGTTCAAGTATCCAGCCTGCTACGTTGTCAAGAAAATACCTGTCATGTGTGATGGCAATAACGGTACCCTTGTACTGCCTGAGATACTGTTCCAGCCAGTCCACCGACCTGGCATCAAGATGGTTGGTTGGTTCATCCAGAAGCAGAATGTCGGGTTCCTGAAGTAAAAGACGGCAAAGCGCCACCCTGCGTGCCTCTCCTCCCGAGAGGTGTGTTACGGGACTGTCACCTTCGGGACATCTCAGTGCATCCATTGCACGTTCAAGCTTGCTGTCGAGGTCCCATCCGTCAAGATTATCTATTTTCTCCGTCAGCTCACCCTGTTTTTCAATCATGCGGGTCATCTCTTCTTCATCCACCGGTTCGGCAAACCGGTTATTCAGTGCTTCATATTCTTTCAGAAGAGCGGACAGTTCACCAACTCCTTCCATTACATTCTCTTTTACCGTTTTGGTTTGATCAAGACGTGGTTCCTGTTCGAGAAGTCCCACACTATACCCGGGAGAAAACACGACTTCGCCGTCGAACGCTTTATCTTTTCCGGCAATAATTTTGAGCAGTGTCGATTTACCAGAACCATTGAGACCGATAATCCCGATTTTTGCACCATAAAAAAAAGAGAGATAAATATTGTTGAGCACCCGGTTATGTGGCGGGAAGGTTTTGCTCACACCAACCATTGAAAAAATTACCTTGTTATCATCACTCATATTCTCTGTAGTTTACCTGGTTTAACACACACTATTTGAAAGATACAGCCGGGACTGGCGGAGTAAATAATTTAGGATAAAGATAAATAATAACAGCAAAAAACAGGAACTTTAACCGCAGGATCAAGTTAATTCACTCAAATTACTTAATAACATTACTTAAAACTTTAAAATACATTAAATAACCCTGCAATACATGATCTATTTATGCAATTTTCACTTATCATAACAAATGATATGGTAGATTTTACTATTTTTGAATAATTGTAAAAAGGAGATTGGTAGTCCGGATACCGGACAGGTCACCGTAAAATGCCATAGATGAAGCTTTTCGACAAATTAACCAGGTACTTAAGCTTTGGCTTGCATGGAAGATGCGATGAAAGTATAATCAGCAAAATTTTATTTATTAACCTACTCAGTTTTGCCGGCTGCTGTCTTTTTCTGATCTATGGAGCCCTTGCCCTTTTCAGGGGAGAACTCCTTCATGGGTTTATCTCCCTAATCGCATCTCTTCTGCTATTTGGCAGCATTCGACAGGTAAAAAAAAATATGCAGTATTCGGTTGGTGCCATGTTCAATCTTTCCATAGTTATTTTTTTCCTTCTCTTTTTATTTGCAGTTTCAGACACAGGAGAATCTGTGCTGATATGGTTCCCTCTTATCCCGGTACTGGCGGTATTTATTCTTGGCAACCGGAATGGTGCCATAATTACATTCTTGTTCCTTTTGGTAACGGTTATTTTTTTTCTGCTGCCCGAAAGTTATTCCAACATCGAACCACCGGGCACTATTTTTATAACACGGCTATCCGGCCTGTACCTGTCACTCTATTTAATTGCCTTCATAGTTGAACATTACAGGGTAAGCCACCTGCGGGCCATTAATCTGGAACTTCTTGAGGCCAGGAATGAAACCAAACTGAAAGAATCCTTTATTTCAAAACTTTCCCACCAGATACGGACTCCCCTCAGCAACATTATGCTGGTCGGACATATGGTTAATAAGGTTAATCTTACCGAGGAACAAAGGGATATGATGGAAACCATAATTGCCTCGGCAAACAATCTGGTGAGCACTATCGAAAATATTGCTGAAATTGCTGAAGTGGATATTGAAAGTAAAAAAACACTTCGTAATACCGGCTTCAATCTGCCCTCTGCCATAAACAGCACCTTACGGTTGTTCACGGTACAAAAAGAACCGGTAGTGGAATTTACGCTTACACTTGATGAAACCTTAAAAAATAAACAACTCGAAGGTGATTCGGTACGACTGAAACAGATATTCCTTAATCTGATAGAAACGATATTAAAGAACAAGAGGCCGGGTAAGATCAATATAAGCATTGAGGCAAGCATCCAGGGCAAGTTGACCGGTATCTCAGAGGTGAGATTTGAGATAAAAACAAATAAACCTGTAAGACTCCTCCCCTGGGACAAAGAATCAAAGAACCATGAAGCCTTAATTAATACCGTAAGTGACGATAGCAACATCAACAACCTGGATCTTAATATCGCAAGCAAGCTTATCATGCACCTGGGAGGGAAACTGCATGTTTTGAGAACCCAGGAAAAAAACCGGGTATTCCTGTTCACCCTTCCCTTCAAATTACTGGAATACATTAATTCTCCTGATGAATTGCCGGCTTCATCAACAGGAGAATTAAAAACTACTCCCGGATCCCAACATGATCTAAAAAGCCTGAATGTCCTTCTTGTTGAAGACAACACAATAAATCAAAAAATCGTTGTCCTTAGTCTGAAGAACTACATAAAAAATATTGATGTGGCAAATAATGGAAAGGAAGCCCTGGATAAATTCGGCACATCAAAATATGACATAATACTTATGGATGTTCAGATGCCGGTGATTGATGGCTTTATCGCCACAAAAAAAATACGGGAAATTGAATCCACGACAAATTCCCATACCCCAATAATTGCAATCACTGCTAATGCTCTGCATGGTGACAGGAAAAAATGTCTGGATGCAGGTATGGATGATTATATAAGCAAGCCTTTCCAGGTAGAAATACTGGTTGACAAAATACAACAGCTTATTTACCCTGAATAAAACAACCATTGGAACAGGTAATAATTACAGGGAATTCTTAATAGAATAACTATTCTTTGCCCAGGCAGGGCTTAACCCCGATTATAAGAATATCATCAACCTGTTCATGTTCACCCATCCATTGCATTATACTATGGTCTAGGGCCTTTTCCTGCTCCGGAGCAGGAAGTTTATGAATGTTGAGCAAAAGATGCCTGAATCGCCGGTATTTAAACTTCTTGCCTTCTTCGCCTCCGAACTGATCGGGATAGCCATCGGAGAAGAGATAGACCATATCATTACTGTGAAGAGTCAAGGTATGATTCTCAAATTTGTCATCAATAAGATCTTCCATCAATCCTACAGAAAAGCGATTGCCTTTTATTTCTATGATCCTGTTATCTCTTACCAGGTAAAGGGGGGAAAATGCTCCGGCAAATTCAAGTCTGGCTTTTTTCTGGTCAATAACACAAAATCCTATATCCATACCATCGCGGAATGAATATTCCTTGTCGTCGCCGGGATCAAAAATGGCAGAAAAATCATCATTTAGCATGTCAAGTATAGCCGAAGGTTTTTCAATCCCCTTAACATTGATAATGTTCCTGAGCAGCTCATACCCGATTATTGACATAAATGCCCCGGGGACTCCGTGTCCGGTACAATCAATAACAGCAAAAAATATTTTGTCATTTATCTTGTTTACCCAATAGAAATCACCACTTACTATATCTTTAGGCTTATAATACACAAAAGACTCGGGAAACAGTTGCCTGAAATGCCTGGTTTTAGGCATCATAGCTAATTGAATCCGTTTCGCATAATTTATACTATCGGTAATATTCCTGTTTTTCAGTGAAAGTTCTTCCTTCTGGCGGGTTATTTCAGCCGTCGCCATCTCCTTTTCTCTTAACCCAAGGTTAGCCCTGCGTAATTGCCTGGTGCTATATAAAATGATTAGATAGATAAGAAGCACAATAATTATCGCATACAAAAAATAAACATAAACAGATTGCCACCACGGGGCCCTGATAACGACGGGTAATTCCAAACCCCGATCATTCCATACTCCGTCGCTATTCGAGCCCCTGACCCGGAATATATATCTGCCGGGTGGGATCCTGGAATAGCTCGCAATGCGCCTGGCACCACTATTAACCCACGCATCATCCAATCCCTCAAGCTTATAGGCATATTCGTTCTTTGAGGGCCGTGTAAAATCGAGAGCGGAGAATTCAATACTTATTGAGTTCTCGACATGTCCGAGTATAATCTCATCCTTATTCAGAACAGTAATATTTCTGGTACCTTCAGGTGAGAAGACCTTGAAAGATGTAACAACTAAAGGAGGAATAATTGCATTAGATAAGATGGAATCAGGAAAGAATGCATTAAACCCGTCAACTCCCCCGAAAAACAACTCACCGCTGTCACTCTTATACTCCGCACCAAGATTGAATTCATAACTTTGAAGCCCGTCAGCTACATCATAACTCGAAATATCAAGGCTCGCAGGATCAAATCGTGCCAGACCCTGGTTCGTACTCAGCCACAAATGCCCACTATCATCTTCAAGAATTGAATAAATCAAATTATTTGGCAGCCCTTCTAATTCAGAAAAAACAATGAAAGATCCGGTGTTCCGGAAAAACCGGTTAAGCCCTGAAACCGATCCTATCCATAGATTACCTGCAGAATCTTCATGTAAGCAGGTCAGCTCATTGTGACTCAGACTAAAACGGCCCATTTCAGGTTCCTTACGGTAGTTTGTGAAAGTTCCGGTCTCACGATTGAACCTGCTTAATCCATCAGAAGTGGCAATCCACATATATCCCTCCCGGCCCTCAATAATATCAACTGCCCGGTTTGAAGAAATGCTGGTACTATCGGCAGGATTATGGTAATAACTTACCAGGCTGTCGCCGCTGAAGGAATGTAATCCATATCTGGAACCAACCCAAATAACCTGCCGGGAATCCTCATAGATGGAATAGACCCTGTTGGAATTAAAAATCAGACAATCTTCATGGCCGGTAGAAAAACAAAACGGGATAAATCCCTTCTCTTTTTCACTGTATATATCCAGACCATCCCTGGTGCCTAATATGATCCGTCCGGCTGTATCCCTATACACCACATGCACAAAGTCATTGGATATCTTTCGCGATCTTTGTTCTGAATTGCTTGAATAGTGTATAATTTCACCGGTATCCCTGTTCAGCCTGAAGAGTCCGCCACCCCAGGTTCCCAGCCAAATTTCATTATTTTCTCCGGGGAGTATGGATGCGATGAATCGTGCAGCCCTGGGAGCTTCTGGCATAAATTCGTGGATCCGGTACAGGGAAAACTTACTTTTGACATCAACCATATATAATCCTCCCAATGTTCCAATCCACATATTTTTTGAATGATCTTCAATAACTGCAGATATCTCAAGATCGGAAAAGGGCTCCTGCGTATCCTTCTTAAAGGCCGCTGAAAAAACACCCTCTACAGGTGAAAAGGTAAATAAACCGCCGCCAGTTCCTATCCACACGGTTCCCTGGTCATCTTCAGATATTGAATTAATATTATTTAACCGCGATTGTGCTCCTTCAACATCAGAAACAAAAAAAGTATTGAAAACACCTTTTTCCTTATCAAAAATATTCAACCCGTTTTCTGTACCTATAAGAAAAAAGTCTTCCGAGGTTTCAAATATAGATTTTATCTTGTCATTACTTATGGTAGAAGGATCTCCCGGTTTATGGTGATATCTAATGAACTCTTCTTTCTTCCTGTCGAACATGAACAAACCATCCTTTGAGCCAACCCACAGTTCTTCCTCTTCATCCTCATAAATAGAAAAATAATTGGTTCCTGAGATATAATTAAAAACATCATTATAATGCCTGAAATGACGGAAAGCCCCTGTAACAGGATCAAACCTGTCCAGTCCTTCTTCGGTTTTAAGCCATATTAAGCCTTTTTTATCCTGATAGACATAATAAATATTATTATGACTTATGGATTCCGGATTATCCGGTTCATGAAGATAGATCTCAAATTGATTGCTTTTCCTGTCATATTTATTCAGTCCATTTTGTGTTCCGGCCCATATATTCCCTTCACTGTCTTCTATAACCGACTGGATATTACTATTGGATAATGAATGGGGATCTGATGGCTGATGCCGGTAAACCGTGAATTGATAACCATCAAATTTATTTAATCCATCCTGTGTGCCAATCCACAGAAAACCGTAAGAATCCTGAATAATGGTATTAATTGAAATTTGAGAAAGGCCTTGTTCGAGGCCATAACTAACAATTCTCCAATTTCCCGGTGATGATGAAGAGACTGGCTGTGAGATCACCATCATCATCATCCCGGCTAAAAACTTTATCATTAACCTGACATAAAGCTTTTGCCTGGAAGCAATAAATTTAGGCAGAAACTCCAGCGAGGTAACTACTATAGAAAAATACCTGAATTGGATCACCGGTAAGGATATGCTAGTATTATTTTAAACCGCTAAATTACTATTTCTTTATAAGAGAGCACAACCGGTCATTAAAAAACCGGTTTAAAAAACCGGTTTTTTATCTGGGAGAAAATCACATTCCTGCCTTTTCCTTAAACCATTCAAGCGGTTGAGATGTCGGCCTTTCGATGGGTAACCCGTAAGCCCTGTCCCATAAAAGCTGTGCAAGTACACCAAGTGCTCTTGATACTCCAAAAAGAACGGTGTAAAACTCAAACTCTTTTATCCCATAATGAAGAAGTAAAACCCCAGAACCTGCATCGACATTTGGCCAGGGGTTCTTGATCTTGCTGATACTTCCAAGAACCTCGGGGACAACCTCATAAAGACAATTCATAGTAATCAGCCATGGATCGCGGGGCAGATATTTTTTCCCGAATTCAAGCTGTGCCGTAAATCGGGGATCGGTTTTCCTTAATACGGCATGTCCATATCCCGGAATAACTTTCCCATCTTCCACCATTTTGGTAACATATTGCCTAATCTTTTCCTTATCTTCACAAGCCGGGCCAATATCTTCTATCATACCAAACATCCAGCGTATAACCTCCTGGTTAGCAAAACCATGAAGCGGCCCTGCAAGTCCGGTCATCCCTGCAGAAAAAGAATAATAGGGATTACTGAGAGCAGATCCTACTAGATGAGTTGCGTGGGCAGAAACGTTTCCTCCTTCATGGTCAGCATGAAGAAACATATACAAACGCAGGAGGCGCATTACCTCGTAATTGTCAAATCCCATCATATGTGAAAGGTTCGCAGCCCAGTCCAGACTCTTGTCCGGCTCTATATGCTTGTTGTTGTGATACTTACGCCGATAAATATAAGCGGCAATACGGGGAAGGCGTGCAATCAGATCCATAACATCCTCATAGGTCGTATCCCAGTAATCAACCTTGCTTAATCCATTCATATAGGCATTCTGGAATTTTGAATCTGAAGCCATAGAAAGAATAGCCGCTGAAAACTGGACCATTGGCCTCGAATCGACAGGTATGGAATCAATAACATTAAATACATAATCAGGCGGATCAGCCCTTTTAGCCCATTCTTTACTTAATAGGGCCACATCCTCATCGGATGGTAATTCACCAATAAGCATAAGGTAAAACAATCCTTCAGGCAACGGTTCGCCTTCAGGATTCTCCTTGGGGAGCAATTTCCGCAACTCAGGTATAGAATACCCGCGAAATCTGATTCCTTCAAGTGGATCAAGCTTCGAGGTATCTGTAAGAAGACTGACAGTCCCTTTCATGCCGGTAAGTACGCTGCCAATTGTAACATTATCAATCTCTTTACCGGCATATTCAGTTATAAGCTTTCTAAACTCTTCTACCCTGGGCAGGGCTATTTTAGCAAATTTATTTTTTAGGGGATCCATAATATTATTTTACATGATATTTGTCATAAAGCTAATAAAAATCATTAATTATGCAAAAAATAAAACTCTTAATATATCTGAAAATAATCATAAAGGAAAAACTGGATAATTCAATATGTAAAAAAGAAAAAAGGGGAATAATTCCCCTTTTTTCTTTTTTACACTGGCAAGTAATTTACCTTTTATAATATTTAAAACTTTTTCCCGGATATTTCGCAAGATCTCCCAGACTTTCCTCTATCCTTAGCAACTGATTGTATTTAGAAATCCTGTCAGAACGGGAAGCAGAACCTGTTTTAATTTGTCCGGTATTCAGTGCAACTGCAAGATCTGCAATAAAGTTATCTTCTGTTTCTCCGGAACGGTGCGAAATAATTGAAGTCATCTGGTTTTGAGCAGCAAGCTGTACGGCATTAATTGTCTCGGTCAGTGTTCCAATCTGGTTGACCTTGATAAGTATCGAATTGGCCGAACTCTCATCAATTCCCCTTTGAAGACGCTTAACATTGGTCACAAACAAGTCATCACCAACCAGTTGAACTTTATCGCCAACCGCCTTGTGTAATTCGCTCCAACCTTCCCAGTCATCCTCATCAAAACCATCTTCAATAGAAGCAATAGGATATTTATTTACCCAGTCTTCCCAGAACCTGGCCAGTTCCGTACGTGAAAATTTCTGTCCGGTAGATTCAAATTCATATACTTTTTTCTCTTTGTCATAGAATTCAGAGGCAGCTGCATCAAGCGCAATCATAACATCCTCGCCGGGTTCATATCCGGCCTTTTTTACAGCCTCAAGCACAACCTCGATTGCCTCATCGTTGGATCCCAGGTTTGGAGCAAAACCTCCCTCATCACCAACATTGGTTGAATGACCGCTCTTTTTGAGTACTGCTTTAAGGTTATGAAAAATCTCGGCACCCATACGAAGCGCTTCTGAAAATGATGATGCCCCTACAGGCATTACCATAAATTCCTGTACATCAATTTTATTATCCGCATGGGATCCACCATTGAGAATATTCATCATTGGTATGGGAAGCGTATTTGCATTGACACCACCGATATAGCGAAAAAGGTCCTGACCGGTTAGTGCGGCTGCAGCACGGGCAACAGCAAGAGAAACCCCAAGAATTGCATTGGCCCCAAGGTTGCCTTTGTTTTCTGTACCGTCAAGCTGAATCATTGCAGCGTCAATACCATTTTGGTCCTGAACATCAAATCCTCTCAACTCCTCATTGATAACAGTATTAACATTTTTGACCGCTTGAAGCACCCCTTTTCCTAAATATTTGTCCTTATCTCCATCCCGGAGTTCCACAGCTTCATGAACACCTGTTGATGCACCTGATGGAACGGCGGCACGTCCAAAAAATCCGCTTTCGGTCATTACTTCCACCTCAATTGTGGGATTCCCTCGGGAATCTAATATTTGTCTGGCATGTATCCGGGCAATTTGTCCCATAATAAATATATTTTATAAAGTAAACAATTTAATTATTATTTCAGGATCCCGCTTCGGGAGTATCCGTTTCTCATTTCTCCTGGCAGAAGGCTTTTCAGTCTTTACGTAACAGATTTTCGCCCTTACCTTCACAGAATAACTTTGTTCTCTTCCAGCAAGAGATTCTTTATTTTATTCTTTGGCGTCTTCCTTATTCTCTTCTGAAGAAGCAGCTTTCTTTTCCTCTGCCGCAGCTTCTTTCTTCTCAGCTTTGGTTTCTTCTTTCTTTTCCTCTGCCGCATTTTCTTTCTTATCCGCTTTAGCTTCTTCTTGCTTCACATCTGAAACAGTTTCTTTCTTATCCTCAACTGGTGCCTTGCTTACTTTCTCAGATGAAGGTTCTTTCTTTTTTGGTGAACTTTCAAAAGCTGACTGATCTGTTTCCTTATCTACAGACTTTTCTTTTCCCGCGGAAGCTTGGGCTTCAGCAGTTGAACCGGACTTCCTGCCACGGCCCCGGCGACTGCGTTTTGCTGCAGGTTTTGACTCTTTGGTTGCTGCAAGCATATTCTCATTATAATCAACGAGTTCTATTATACACATATCAGCATTATCCCCCAGTCTGGCACCGGTTTTGAGTATTCTTGTATATCCGCCCGGCCTTTCAGCAATTTTCTGCGCAACGTCCCTGAATAATTCAGAAACAGCATATTTATTTTTAAGATAGCCAAAAACCATTCTCCTTGAATGGGTAGAGTCATTCTTTGATTTTGTTATTAAAGGCTCAACATAAACCCTTAATGATTTGGCTTTTGCCACTGTAGTGGTTATACGTTTATGAAGAATCAGCGAAGATGCCATATTGGCCAGCATCGCTTTCCGGTGTGAGCTTGTTCTCCCCAAATGATTAAATTTCTTTCTATGTCTCATTTCTGTTAGTCCTTGTCAAGTTTATATTTTGATATATCCATCCCGAAGTTTAAATTCATTGAATCAAGTAGTTCGTCAAGTTCGGTTAAGGATTTTTTTCCAAAATTCCGGAATTTAAGGAGATCGTTTTTATTGAACTTCACCAAATCGCCCAGTGTTTCAACTTCCGCGGCTTTGAGGCAATTTAATGCACGAACGGACAGATCCAGGTCCACCAGCCTTGATTTAAGCAATTGCCTCATATGAAGTATTTCCTCATCGAATTCTTCATTAGCAAATTTCTCATCGGTCTCAAGGGTGATCTTCTCATCAGAGAAAAGCATGAGATGATAGATAAGTATCTTGGCGGATTCCTTCAGGGCATCCTTGGGATGAATAGACCCGTCGGTAAAGATCTCAAATGTCAGTTTCTCATAATCCGTTCTCTGTTCCACACGGTAATCCTCTACAAGGTATTTAACATTCTTTACCGGGGTAAAAATCGAATCCATTGCAATAAGCCCGAATTCCGTTTCGGAAGGTTTATTTTCTTCGGATGGAACATATCCACGTCCCTTGCCTATGTTAATTTCCATTTGCAGTTTCGTGTCCGGCTCCAAACGGCAGATAAGATGATCAGGATTCAATACCACAAACCCATTCAAATATTTTGAAAGGTCTCCGGCCCTGAACTCTTCCTGACCGCTTATCGATACAGTTACTTTTTCACCCTCGGTATCTTCAATCTGTTTCTTGAAGCGGACCTGTTTCAGATTAAGCACTATCTCCGTAACGTCTTCAATAATTCCGGTAATGGTTGAAAATTCATGATCAACACCGGTAATCTTTACAGATGTGATCGCATATCCTTCAAGGGATGATAGCAGTACCCTTCTGAGTGAGTTACCCACGGTAATACCATAACCCGGTTCAAGGGGACGGAACTCGAATTTACCATATGTATCGGTAGCTTCAAGCATGATTACTTGTTCTGGTTTCTGAAATGATAATATTGCCATTACAATTTTATTTTGAATACAATTCTACAATCAACTGTTCCTTTATATTTTCCGGAATCTCTTCTCTTTCAGGCATATTCAAAAACCTTCCGGTCATTTTTTCAGAATCCCATTCAAGCCAGGAGTAGGCATTTCGCTTTGATACTATGAGCGATTCGGTTATTACCTCCAGCGATTTGGACTTTTCCCGTACACTGATATAATCACCGGCTTTTACAATATAAGAAGGAATGTTCACAACTTTTCCATTTACAACAATATGCCTGTGTGAAACAAGCTGGCGGGCACCAGCACGTGTAGGTGCAATTCCCAGCCGGTATACTACATTATCCAGCCGTGATTCGAGTAACTGTAGTAAGGCTTCACCCGTAATACCCTTTGAACGGGAAGCTCTTTTGAACAGATTAAGGAACTGACGTTCAAGCACGCCATATGTATATTTGGCCTTTTGCTTTTCCAACAGCTGCACCCCGTATTCGGAGGTTTTCTTTCTTCTTCGCATGTTACCATGCATTCCCGGAGGATAATTCTTCTTCTCTAAAACTTTATCAGCACCGAATAACGGTTCACCGAATTTTCTGGATATTTTTGTTCTTGGTCCTGTATATCTTGCCATTTCTATGAATTGGTTATAGTTTTACTGACTGATCAACTGATTAAACACGCCTGCGCTTGGGAGGACGGCAACCGTTATGTGGTAAAGGGGTCACATCAACTATTTCGGTTACCTCAATACCCGAAGTATGAATGGTCCTGATAGCGGATTCCCTGCCGGAACCGGGTCCTTTTACATATGCCTTGACTTTACGCAGGCCAAGATCATAAGCCTTTTTTGCACAATCTCCTGCGGATACCTGTGCTGCATAAGGAGTGTTCTTCTTCGATCCCCTGAATCCGTTTTTACCGGCTGACGACCATGAAATAACCTGTCCGTTATTGTTTGTCAATGTAACAATAATATTGTTAAATGATGCATGAATATGCGCCTGACCAACAGGTTCAACTTTTACTACTCTCTTTTTTGATGTTCCTACTTTCTTCGCCATATTTACCGATTATTTGGTTGCCATTTTCTTGTTAGCAACAGTTTTCTTTCTGCCTTTACGGGTTCTTGCATTATTCTTGGTACTTTGTCCACGTACCGGTAATCCTATACGGTGACGTATGCCACGGTAACAACCGATATCCATAAGCCTTTTGATGTTCATCTGAATACTTGACCGCAACTCACCCTCTACTTTAATCTTTTCATTTATGATATTACGGATTTTAGATAACTGATCATCATCCCAGTCCTTTACCTTAACGGTACGATCAACCCCGGCTTCATCCAGAATCTGAACGGCAGTGCTCCGGCCTATTCCGAAAATATAGGTCAGTCCAACTTCACCTATTTTATTTTTTGGTAAATCTACACCAACAATTCTTGCCATAATTTATTTTTAATAATTTACAAACTTAGATATAATCACCCTTGTCTTTGCTTAAATTTGGGATTTTTTTTGTTTATAACATATAAACGTCCTTTTCTGCGAACGATTTTGCAATCTGCGCTTCTTTTTTTTATGGATGCTCTGACCTTCATATCAATATATTTTTAATTATTTATACCTGTAACATATTCTGCCCTTGGTAAGATCGTATGGAGACATCTCAACCTTAACCTTATCTCCGGGAAGTATTTTAATATAATGCATCCGCATTTTACCTGAAATATGAGCAATAATTATATGCCCGTTTTCCAGTTCCACCTTAAACATCGCATTGGATAAGGATTCTATAATTGTACCGTCCTGCTCTATGGCTTTTTGTTTTGCCATGGTAATCCGTTGTTTTTTAAAATTAGTTCTTCCTCAATATATTTAAATGTTGACAATATGTCGGCTTTTTCGTTATCAACAACAACTGCCAGTTCATAATGTGCTGAAGGCTTATTATCGCGCGTTCTGATAGTCCAGCCGTCATCCTCCTGTATAATGGTCTTGCCTCCCAGATTAATCATAGGTTCTAGACAAAGAACCATTCCGCGCTTTAATAAAGTACCCCTTCCCCGCCTTCCGTAATTAGGTACTTCAGGTTTTTCATGCAGATTTTGACCAAGACCATGTCCGACCATCTCCCTCACAACAGAAAAACCATAACTTTCGGCATATTCCTGAATCGCATTTCCAATGTCACCAACTCTTTTACCGGTAACGGCCTGTCCTATGCCTTTATATAATGAATCGTGCGTAATTCTTAGCAATTCGGCCACTTCTGCCGGAATTTCACCAACCGCATAAGTATAGGCAGTATCTCCAAAATATCCCTTCATTTTAACTCCACAGTCTACGGAAATAATATCTCCTTCTTTTAACACATAGGCTGAAGGTATCCCATGAACTACCTGTGAATTAACAGAAGTACACAATGTATTGGGAAACCCGCTATATCCCTTGAAACCGGGAACTGCTCCATGATCACGAATAAATTCCTCTGCGACACGGTCGAGTGCAAGTGTGGTTATGCCGGGTTCAATGATCCTGGCAATCTCCGCAAGAACCTTTGACACAAGCAGGTTGCATTCCCTCAGTATTTCAATAGCTTCTCCTGTTTTTTCATTTAACATCAAAGAACTGGATTTTAAGATCACATAACACCTCCGCCACTCCTTCCTTTAATTCTTCCCGACTTCATCAGTCCGTCATAATGCCTCATCAGCAGATGACTTTCAATTTGCTGTAATGTATCCAACACAACTCCGACCATAATAAGCAAAGAAGTCCCACCGTAAAACTGAGCAAATTGTGCATTCACACCTGCCAGCATAGCAAAGGCCGGAAGTATAGCAACGGCTGCAAGGAAAATTGATCCCGGCAGGGTAATTCTTGACATTATGGTATCAAGAAACTCAACAGTCTTCTTTCCGGGTTTAACTCCCGGAATAAAACCCCCGTTTCGTTTCATATCTTCTGCCATCTGTCCGGGATTTATAGTTACCGCAGTATAAAAGTATGTAAATAAAATTATAAGTACGGCAAAAGTAAAATTATACCAGAATCCGGTAAAATCGCTAAAAGCCGCAGCAAACCCCGTCATTGTTTCCGTGGGGGCAAAACTTGATAGTGTAAGCGGTATAAACATCAAGGCCTGGGCAAAAATAATAGGCATAACACCGGCTGAATTAACCTTGAGCGGTATATACTGCCTCACACCTCCATATTGCTTATTCCCGACAATACGTTTGGCATACTGCACGGGTATACGCCTGGTACCCTGTACCAGAAGAATAACCCCCATGAATATAAAAAACAGTATAACCATTTCCACAATGAACATAATAAGTCCGCCGCCTGCCTGTTGTTCAAGTTTTGAGAAAAATTCTGCAAATAAGGCAAAGGGAAGTTGTGCTATTATACCTACCATAATAATAAGCGAAATACCATTACCAATACCCTTGTCGGTAATGCGTTCACCCAGCCACATAACAAACATGGTACCGGAAATCAATATGATGACCGATGATATCCAAAAAAACGGTCCTGAAAGTACAAATGCCTCAGGCGGTAACTGGACCTGTAGATTTCTGAGATAAGCCGGTCCCTGGAAGATCAAAATTATTACTGTAAGATACCTTGTAATTTGATTTATCTTTCTCCTTCCGCTTTCACCTTCACGCTGTAATTTCTGAAAATAGGGTATGGCAATACCAAGAAGCTGGACAACAATTGAAGCCGATATATATGGCATTATGCCAAGGGCAAATATTGATGCCTGCGAAAATGCACCCCCCGAGAACATATCCAGCAATCCGAGAATTCCATCGGCAGTCTGTTGCTGCAATGCAGAAAGCTGGGAGGGATCGATACCCGGCAGGGTGACAAAAGATCCAAGCCTGTAAATCATCAGAATGCCCAATGTATACAATATCCTGGAACGTAAATCCTCGATCTTGAAAATGTTTTTTATGGTTTCAATGAAAGCCTTCATGTTGAAATTAAATTTTTACTGCCGTGCCACCTGATTTTTCTATTGCTTCCCGGGCCGATTCTGAAAATGCATGGGCTTGTACTTCTAACTTAACCTCAAGCTTACCACCTCCGAGTATTTTAATAAGGTCATTTCTTGAAGCATAACCGGCGTTGACAAGAGTCTGTAAATCAACTGTTGTTATATTGCCCTTCTCCGCAAGCTCCTGCAGTATCCCAAGATTAACACCCTTATAGGATTTGCGGTTTATATTCCTGAAACCAAACTTTGGCACTCTTCTTTGCAAAGGCATCTGCCCTCCCTCAAAACCAATTTTTCTTTTATATCCTGAGCGTGATTTCTGACCTTTATGACCTTTCGTTGCCGTTCCCCCGCGGCCGGATCCTTCTCCCCTTCCTAGCCTTTTATCACGTTTAACCGAGCCTTTTGCAGGTTTTAAATTACTCAAATCCATAACTTTACTTATATTAAAATTATTTAACCTCTTCAATCTTAAGCAAATGGCGGACTTTCTCAAGCATTCCCAAAATCTGGGGAGTAGCTTCAGTCTCAACGCTGCTGCTTATCCTTTTCAGTCCCAAAGCCTCCAAAGTCTTTTTTTGACGTTGGGAACTACCAATCTTACTCTTTATCTGTGTATATCGAATCTTTGCCATTACTGTAAATTATTTCTAACCGTTAAAAACTTTATCGAGAGGAATGCCTCTGAGTTCCGAGACAGTATGCGCATCGCGGAGCTCCATAAGAGCATCAAAGGTAGCTTTGACAAGGTTATGCGGATTTGAGGAGCCCTTTGATTTTGCAAGAACATCGGTTATGCCGACACTTTCCAAAACAGCACGCATGGCACCTCCTGCCACAACACCGGTACCATGTGAGGCCGGCTTCAGAAAAACCCGGGCGCCACCGTATTTGGCATATTGTTCATGGGGTATGGTTCCTTTATGTACAGGTACCCTTACCAGGTTCTTTTTTGCATCTTCAACGCCTTTGGATATAGCAGTAGTTACTTCATTGGCCTTACCCAGCCCGTAGCCGACAATTCCATCCTCATTACCAACCACCACAATAGCTGAAAAACTAAATGTTCTTCCTCCTTTGGTGACTTTGGTTACACGCTGAATGCTGACAACGCGGTCTTTCAGTTCCAGATCACTGGTTTTTACTTTTCTGATTGTTGTTGACATATCCTAAAATTTTAATCCTCCTTCCCTGGCAGCATCGGCCAATGCCTTAACCCTGCCATGATATAAATACCCATTTCTGTCAAATACTACATTGGAAATACCTTTTTCCAGCGATTTTTCTGCGATCAGTTTTCCAACCTGCTTTGCCCGCTCGGTCTTGTTCGCCCGGCCCGCCTTATCTTCGTCTTTTTTCAAAGAAGACGCGGCAATAAGTGTTTTCCCGTTAAGATCGTCGATTAGTTGAACATACATTTCCCGGTTACTGCGAAAAACCGTCATTCTCGGACGTTCTTCCGTTCCGGAAATATTTCTGCGAATCCTCATTTTGATCCGCTTTCTTCTTTTAAGCTTAGTTAAAGCCATGATTAATTACCGATTTTGAATTTTATTATACACTTGCAGATTTACCGGCCTTCTTCCTTAGCTGTTCACCCACGAATTTTACGCCCTTGCCCTTGTATGGCTCGGGTTTGCGGAATGACCTGATCTTGGCTGCCACCTGCCCTATAAGTTGCTTGTCTATACTTTTCAGCGTGATAACCGGATTACGGCGTCTTTCAGTTACGGCTTCAACTTTAACCTCGGGTGGGATAGCAAAATGTATGTCATGTGAATATCCCAGACTAAGTTCTAGTATTTGCCCTTTTGCTTCGGCCCTGTATCCAACACCAACAAGCTCCTGCTTTATCTCATAACCATTTGAAACACCATTAACCATATTATTTATAAGTGAACGGTATAAGCCATGTAAAGCCTTGTTCTGATTATCGTCCGAATTCCGTGTCAGTGTGACCTGATTATCTTCAATCTTAACGCCAATACGCGGATCAATCTTCTGAAAAAGCTCCCCGAGAGGGCCTTTAACACTCACCAGATTGTCCTTATTAACGGTAACATTAACTTTTTCAGGCAATTCTACGGGTAAATATCCTATTCTTGACATTGCTTAATTCCTCCAATTAATATACGTAACATAATACTTCGCCGCCAATATTCATTTTCCGGGCTTCCTTGTCTGACATAACACCCTGTGATGTAGACAGAATAGCTATCCCCAGCCCGTTTAGCACACGGGGCAATTCATCTTTTCCCTTATACTGGCGCAGCCCGGGCCGGCTTACCCGGCGCAATGATTTAATAGCCGGCTGCTTTGTTTCAGGATGATATTTCAGAGCAATTTTTATCAGCCCCTGAACTCCATCATCTTCAAATTTATAGTTCAGAACATAACCTTTCTCGTAAAGAATTTTAGTCATGTCTTTTTTTACATTGGAAGCAGGTATCTCGACAATCTTATGCTTCGCCATCATGGCGTTTCTCAGCCGTGTAAGATAATCTGCTATTGGATCTGTCATCTTTATTGTATTTTAAATATTAACTACCAACTTGCTTTCTTCAATCCGGGAATAAGTCCCTTGGAAGCCATTTCCCTGAAAGTGATCCTGCTCACTCCAAATTGCCGGATATATCCCTTTGGCCTTCCGGTAAGGTTACATCTGTTATGCAGCCTTATTGGATTACTGTTACGTGGCAACCGGCTCAAACCTATATAATCACCATCCTCTTTTAGTTTCGCCCGTTTTTCAGCGTAACGGTCAACCAGTTTTTGACGACGCCTTTCGCGTGCTTTCATTGACTCTTTTGCCATATTTAATTCTTTTTTGCGTTCTTAAATGGAATTCCAAACTCGCGAAGCAGGGCCAGTCCTTCCTCATCAGTAGGAGCAGTGGTAACAAACGTTATTTCCATCCCCAGTATCTTATTGATCTTGTCTATATCTATCTCCGGAAATATAATCTGTTCCGAAATACCAAGAGTATAGTTACCACGTCCGTCAAATTTATTACTGACACCACGAAAGTCCCTAATCCTGGGCAACGAAGCAGAGATAAGCCTTTCCAAAAATTCATACATGCGTTCCCTGCGCAGTGTAACACGCACTCCAATAGGCATATCACGCCTGAGCTTGAAGTTTGATATATCTTTCCTTGAAACTGTCTGAACAGCTTTTTGCCCGGCAATAGCCGTAAGCTCAGACTGTGCAATCTCAATCAGTTTCTTGTCCGCCACAGCCTGACCGACACCCTGATTAATTACAATCTTTTGCAATCTTGGAACCTGCATCACACTCTTATATTTGAACTCTTTCGTTAGTGCAGGTATAACCTCTTCGAGGTATTTTTTCTTAAGTGAAGGCGTATAATCCATTACTTAATTTCCTCCCCTGTTTTTTTTGAATAACGTACCAATTTATTTTTTTCATCTAATTTTCTTCCAACCCTTGTTGGTTTGCCGGTAGACGGATCAACAAGCATAAGGTTGGAGACATCGATAGGAGCCTCTTTTTTAATAATTCCTCCTTGTGTATGTTGCGCGTTGGGTTTAGTATGGCGCGAAACCATATTAACACCTTCCACAATAGCTTTTCCTTCTTTAGTAAGCAAATCAAGGACTCTTCCCTGCTGCCCTCTTGATTCACCTGATACAACATAAACCGTATCACCTTTTTTAATATGGTATTTTCTGCCCATCAATCTCAATTTTATTGATTTTATTATAAAACTTCGGGTGCAAGAGATACAATCTTCATGTATTTATCACGAAGTTCTCTCGGTACGGGCCCGAATATGCGTGTTCCCCTGATTTCACCAACATTGTTCAGCAGAACAACGGCATTATCATCGAAACGGATATACGATCCGTCGTCTCTGCGTATCTGATGTTTTGTGCGCACCACTACCGCCTTGCTAACGGTACCTTTTTTAATCTCTCCGGAAGGAATGGCATTTTTGACAGTAACGATGATATTATCGCCAACCTTTGCATATTTTTTACCGCTGCCGCCCAAAACCCGGATACAAAGAACCTCTTTGGCTCCACTGTTGTCTGCTACGGCTAATCTGCTTTCTTGTTGTATCATGGCTATTTTGCTCTTTCAATTATTTCTACTAGCCTCCAGCATTTGTTTCTGCTCAGCGGCTTTGTTTCCATTATTTTTACAGTATCGCCTATATTGCAGCTGTTCTGTTCGTCATGGGCCATCAATTTGGTAGATTTCTTAACGAACTTACCATACATGGGATGTTTGACCCTGCGGTCTACAGTTATCACAATAGACTTATCCATTTTATTGCTTATGACAACCCCGTCTCGCTCTTTTCTTAATTTTCTTTCCATTTGATCTGTATAAATCAGTTTAATACGCTATACGTTATTTTATGTTTTGCTTCTCCTCAAGAATACGCTGCCGCAATTCTGTCTTTAACCTGGCAATATTTCTTCTGGTAGCAGGAATCTTCAAAGGATTATCAAGTGGTGAGACTGCGTGATTCATTCTTAATTTAACCAAAAGGCTTTTTTCAGTCTCAATCCTTTCCTCTATATCGCTGGTGGACAATTCCTTTATCTCTGATATCTTCATTATATAATAAATTTGTCTGGTACAGAATAATCTAAATCAACTTAATTTTTCAGGAAAATCCCGCCGTACTATGAATTTGGTTGTAATAGGTAATTTTTGTGCTGCCAGCCTGAGAGCTTCTTTTGCAACTTCAACCGGAACACCTTCCGCCTCAAGAATAATACGCCCGGGTGTGACAGGAGCAACGAAAGCTTCAGGAGCACCTTTACCTTTACCCATGCGGACTTCAGCAGGTTTTTTGGTAATGGGTTTATCCGGAAATATCCTGATCCATATCTGGCCTTCCCTTTTCATGTAACGGGTAACCGCCTGTCTTGCAGCTTCTATCTGACGTCCGGTAATCCATGATTCCTCAAGGGCCTTTATGCCGAATGATCCAAAGGCAAGCTGATTTCCACGCTGGGCATTACCCTTCATTTTACCTTTTTGCTGCCTTCTGAACTTTGTTTTCTTTGGCTGTAACATTATTACAATATCTTAATCTATCCAGTTAAACTATTTTTTCCTTCTTTTAAAACCACCCCTGTCTTTGGGTTTATCGCCGGCACCTGTCGTACTCAATCCGAAATTGGGCGAGAGATCCCTCTTTCCAAACACCTCCCCGTTGCATATCCACACCTTAACACCTATCAACCCCACCTTTGTAAGAGCTTCAGCCAAAGCATAATCAATGTTCGCCCGAAGAGTATGAAGTGGTGTGCGGCCTTCTTTATACATCTCTGATCTGGCCATTTCAGCTCCACCAAGTCTGCCGCTTATCTGAACTTTAATTCCTTCGGCGCCCATTCTCATAGTTGAAGCAATAGCCATTTTTATTGCACGCCTGTATGAAATCTTACCCTCTATCTGACGTGCCAGATTATTGGCCACAATAGTGGCATCCAGCTCAGGTCGTTTAATCTCAAAAATATTAATCTGTACATCTTTTTCTGTGATCTTTTTGAGCTCCTCTTTTAGCTTGTCAACTTCCTGTCCGCCCTTACCAATAATAATACCGGGTCTTGCAGTATTAACGGTGACTGTAATAAGTTTTAGCGTTCGCTCTATAATGATCTTTGAAATGCTGGCCTTTGCTAGCCTGGCGCTCAAATATTCCCTTATCTTATGATCTTCTATCAGTTTGGTTGAATAATCATTGCCTCCATACCAGTTGGAGTCCCAACCCCGGATGATACCCAATCTGTTACTTATCGGATTAATTTTCTGTCCCATTGACTATTATTTTGTATTAATTTCTGTCGGTTCAATTTTGTCCAGCACGAGCGTAACATGATTGGAGCGTTTCCTGATACGATGCGCTCTTCCCTGGGGGGCAGGCCTGAGTCTTTTAAGAGTTCTTGCCTGTCCGACAAAAATTTCCTTAACAACCAGATGGCTGTCCTCTATCCTGACACCTTCATTTTTATTCTGCCAGTTGGAAATTGCTGACAACAGCAATTTTTCAACTCTTTTGGAGGCCTCTTTTGAGCTGAACTTTAAAGTATCAAGTGCCTTATTAACCTCTTCTCCTCTGACTATATCAGCAACCAGCCGCATTTTGCGCGGAGAGGTAGGGCAATTTCTCAAAATGGCAAATGCCTTGTTTTTCTTTTCCTCTTTAATTTGCTGAGCTCGTATTTGTTTTCTGGATCCCATCGCTAACAATTATGTTAAATCGTTCTTATGTTCAAATTTATTTCCTTTTTCCACCATGCCCTCTGAACATGCGCGTAGGTGAAAATTCGCCCAGCTTATGTCCGACCATATTTTCAGTTACATAAACCGGAATAAACTTATTGCCATTATGCACAGCAATTGTATGACCGACAAAATCCGGTGATATCATCGATCTTCTTGACCAGGTTTTTAAAACTGTTTTCTTCCCTGAAGTGTTCATATCTGAAACCCGTTTATCGAGCTTGAAATCTATAAAAGGGCCTTTTTTAAGTGAGCGGCTCATAACTATCTATAATTTTCTGAATTATTTTTTTCTTTTCTCAACAATATACTTATTTGAAACCTTATTCTTTGTCCGTGTTTTAAACCCCTTGGCAGGGATCCCGTTTCTTGAACGCGGATGTCCTCCGGAGGCACGTCCTTCTCCACCTCCCATGGGATGATCCACCGGATTCATAACAACACCCCTCACTCTTGGTCGCCGGCCCAGCCAACGGCTTCTTCCGGCCTTACCTGATTCCTCAAGAGCATTATCAGCATTTGAAACACTGCCTATTGTAGCACGGCATGTAACCATAACCATTCTCATTTCACCGGAAGGAAGTTTAATAATACCATATTTTCCTTCACGTGAGGTGAGTTGTGCATATGATCCGGCACTTCTTGATAATGAAGCTCCCCTTCCAGGGGCAAGCTCAATATTATGTATAACAGTACCTAAGGGTATATCTGAAATAAATAATGTATTTCCTACTTCAGGAGCTACATTACTACCTGATTTTACAGTCTGCCCCACCTTCAGTCCGGCAGGAGCAATTATATATCTCTTTTCTCCATCCGCGTAGACAACCAGCGCTATCCGGGCAGAGCGGTTCGGATCATATTCGATGGTTTTCACTATCGCAGGAATACCATCTTTGTTTCTTTTAAAATCAATGACGCGGTAACGTCTTTTGTGGCCGCCACCCACATACCTCATGGTCATTTTCCCGGTATTGTTTCTTCCCCCGGATTTCTTCATTGGAGCAAGAAGCGACTTCTCGGGTTTATCCGTGGTTATATTCTCAAAGGTGGACTTTATCTTATGTCGCTGACCGGGTGTAACCGGATTTAATTTACGTACTGCCATTATTAATAAAACTATAAAGTATATAAAACAATAACTTCCTGTTCAGCATATGGATCAAAAAATGATCCTGTTATATATTGCTGTAAAAATCAATGGTATCTCCTTCAGCCAGGGTAATGATAGCTTTTTTGAATGAACTTGTCTTTCCTGTTATCATACCCGTTTTGGTATACCTGGATTTTTCCTTTCCTCCGTATACGATTGTATTGACCGATGCAACGGTTACATCATACATCTCCTCCACGGCTTTTCTGATCTGCAATTTATTTGCCTTTTTATCGACAATGAACCCGTACCGGTTGAGCTTTTCTCCTTGTCCGGTCATTTTTTCGGTAATAATGGGTTTTTTTAGAATATCCATATCAGTAAAATTTCTAGTTGCTTAACATATTATCCAAAACGTCTACAGAGCTTTCAAAAAGCAACAAAACAGAAGCGTTCATGATGTCATATGTAGTTAATTCAGAGGCTATTACTACTTTAGCGCCCTGCAAATTTCGGGAAGACAAATATATGTTTTTATTTTGTTCGGTTAAAACCAAAAGTGACTTTTTCTCATTAATTTTCATATTATTGAGAAAATCAATATAATCCTTTGTTTTCGGTGCATCCAGATTGAAATCCTCAACCACCCTGATACCATCAGCCCCTGCCTTATAAGCCAACGCTGATTTTCTTGCAAGCTTCTTAACCTTTTTATTGAGCTTGAATCCGTATTCATGAGGTTTCGGACCAAAGATCCGTCCACCCCCCCGGAATATAGGATTTTTAATATCTCCCGCACGGGCAGTTCCCGTACCTTTTTGTCTTTTTATCTTTTTTGTACTTCCGGCAACCTCGGAACGTTCTTTTGTTTTATGAGTTCCCTGACGCATATTGGCCAGATACTGCTTTACGTCAAGATAGATGGCATGATCATTCGGATCAATTCCAAAAATACCATCATTAAGGTTGACATTCTTGCCGGTTTCCTCTCCTTTAATATTATATACTGCTAACTCCATTATTGCTGAATAATTAAATATGAACCTTTCGCTCCGGGCACTGCCCCTTTTACAACCAAAATATTGTTTTCAGGGATGAGTTTTACCACTCTTAAAGAGATCATCATTACGTTCTCACCCCCCATACGGCCGGCCATACGCATACCTTTAAAAACCCTTGAAGGATACGAAGAGCTGCCTATTGACCCTGGAGCACGCATCCGGTTATGCTGACCATGAGTTGCCTGTCCTACTCCACCAAAACCGTGTCTTTTTACTACACCCTGAAATCCTTTTCCTTTGGAAACTCCGGTTATATCAAGCCAGATATCGTTTTTAAGCAGATCAACAGTTACAAGATCGCCTGGTTTCAGGTCTTCTGTAAATCCATGAAATTCATGCAGCTTTTTTTTGGGACTGGCCTTAGCTTTCTTAAAATGACCAAGTAATGGTTTGTTGCAGGATTTTTCTTTCCTGTCATCAAAAGCGAGCTGAACAGCATCATATCCATCCTTTTCCCTGGTCTTGACCTGAGTAACCACACAAGGTCCGGCTTCTATTACGGTGCAGGGAATATTTTTTCCATCCTCACCGAAAACCGAGGTCATTCCTATTTTTTTACCAATTAATCCGGGCATTTTATATCGTTTTACAAAAAATTACACTTTAATTTCAACCTCAACTCCGCTTGGCAACTCAAGCTTCATCAGCGCATCAATTGTTTTCGGAGTTGAACTGTATATGTCAAGCAGACGCTTGTATGAACTAAGTTCAAACTGTTCTCTTGCTTTCTTATTCACAAAAGGCGAACGTAAAACTGTAAATATCCTCTTATGAGTCGGTAATGGAATGGGTCCGCTGACTATTGCACCGGTGGATTTTACGGTTTTAACGATCTTCTCGGTAGATTTATCCACCAGGTTATGATCGTATGATTTTAATTTAATTCTGATTTTCTGACTCATTATAGTAATTTTATGCTGATTCCTTTTTCCCTGTTGAACTTTCCAGTATCTTTTTTGCCAGATCGCCACTGACCTGTTCATAATGTGAGAACTCCATTGTCGAAGTAGCTCTTCCGGAGGTGAGTGTCCTTAGTACAGTCACATAACCAAATTGTTCTGATAAAGGAACTTTGGCCCGTATCAATCTTGCACCCGCCTTGCTTTCCATTTTTTCGACATGTCCCCTGCGTTTATTGAAATCCGAAATAACATCACCCATATACTCTTCCGGTGTAACTACTTCAACCTTCATTACGGGTTCAAGAAGCACCGGTTTTGTTTTGGGCAGTGCATGCCTGAAAGCCTGTTTTGCGGCAATCTCAAATGACAGGCTGTCAGAATCAACGCTGTGGAAAGATCCGTCAACCAGTATAACTTTAAGATTCTCTACAGGATATCCGGCCAGTACTCCATTCTGCATTGCCTCACCGAACCCTTTCTGAACGGCAGGAATATATTCTTTGGGTATATTACCGCCCTTAACCTCGTCAATAAACTGAAGTCCGGTTTCGCCTTCATCAGCAGGAGATATTTTCACTATTATATCTGCAAATTTCCCACGCCCTCCGGATTGTTTCTTAAATACCTCCCTGTGCTGAATCGATCCGGTGATGGCTTCCTTATAGGCAACCTGGGGAGCTCCCTGGTTACATTCGACCTTGAATTCTCTTTTCAGGCGATCAACCAGAATCTCAAGGTGCAACTCGCCCATACCATTGATAATAGTCTGACCCGATTGTTCATCGTGATTTACCTTGAACGTTGGATCTTCTTCGGAAAGCTTATTCAGGGCCATTCCAAGCTTATCCATATCTTTTTGTGTCTTTGGCTCAACGGCCACACCAATAACCGGTTCCGGGAAAGTGATAGACTCAAGAAGAACGGGTTTCTTTTCATCACACAAAGTATCACCGGTCCTCAGATCTTTAAATCCAACTGCAGCAACAATATCTCCGGCCTCAATAAAATCCTTGGGATTCTGTTTATTGGCATGCATCTGGTACAGCCTGGTAATCCTTTCTCTGTTACCGGTACGTACATTTAGCACATAGCTTCCTGCATCAATCCTGCCACTGTATACCCGGAGAAACGCCAGTCGGCCGACATACGGATCGGTTGCGATCTTAAAGGCAAGCGCGGCCATTGGTTCGCCGGCATCGGGTTTTCTCTCGACTAACTCATCGTTTTTAGGATTGATCCCTTTTATCGCATCAATATCGATTGGTGAAGGTAAAAAATCAATAACGGCATCCAGTAAACGCTGGACACCTTTATTCTTGAATGCCGAACCACACATAACAGGAACTACAATTAACTGCAAAGTAGCCTTTCTTATTGCGGCAACCAATTCCTCACTGGTTATTGATCCGGCATCGTCCAGATATTTCTCCAGAATTGTATCATCTGCCTCTGCAACGGATTCGATAAGACGCCCCCTCCATTCCGAAGCCTCTTCGGCCATTTCGCCGGGAATATCCTGGAGTTCATAAGTTACGCCAAGCTGTTCTTCCTTCCAGATAACAGCATGCATTTCAATCAAATCAATAACTCCCCTAAATGTATCTTCGCTTCCTATGGGTATCTGCAGGGGAACAGGATTGGTTCCAAGCTTCTCCTGCATCTGTGAAACCACAGACAGAAAATCTGCTCCTGAACGATCCATCTTATTGACAAACCCGATTCGCGGAACCTTGTATTTGTCAGCTTGTCTCCATACTGTTTCGGACTGAGGCTCAACGCCTCCAACGGCACAAAACACGGCGACTGCACCGTCCAGCACTCTCAGGGAACGTTCTACCTCGACGGTAAAATCAACGTGACCGGGTGTATCTATAATATTTATTTTAAAATCTTCGTTTTTATGCTTCCAAAAAGCTGTGGTAGCGGCTGAAGTAATAGTAATTCCCCTCTCCTGCTCCTGCACCATCCAGTCCATTGTAGCAGCACCATCATGCACCTCTCCCATCCGGTGAGTGATACCGGTATAATACAAAATCCGCTCCGTGGTGGTGGTTTTGCCGGCATCGATATGCGCCATGATACCAATGTTCCTCGTATATTTCAGACTATTTACCATCTATTGATCTGTGTCTCTTCTCTATCTTTTTTTGAATTTCAAATACATTAAAATCTGAAATGGGCAAAAGCCTTATTTGCATCGGCCATACGATGCATGTCTTCTTTCCTTTTAAAAGCTCCACCTTCTTCATTATAGGCAGCTACTATTTCAGCAGCCAGTTTGTCGGCCATGGTTTTTCCTGCGCGTTTCCGAGAAAACATTATCATATTTTTCATGCTGATTGAAACTTTTCTCTCCGCCCGGACTTCCTGTGGCACCTGAAAGGTAGCCCCACCAACACGGCGACTTTTGACCTCAACCGCAGGAGTAATATTCTCAAGAGCCTTCCTCCATACCTCCAGTGGTGTTTTCCCGGTCTCTTTTGTTTTTTGCTCAACAATATTCAGAGCATCGTAAAAAATATTGAATGCAAGGCTTTTTTTGCCCTGGTACATCATATTATTAACAAAACGGGTAACCTCTGTATCCCTATATTTCGGATCAGGCAGCAAAATTCTTTTTTTGGGTTTCGACTTTCTCATCTCTATTATATAATAATGTATCTGCTGTGTTATAGTTTATTTTTTAACCTTAGGCCTTTTCGTCCCGTATTTTGACCTTCTTTGGGTACGACCTTCGACACCAGAGGTATCAAGAGCCCCGCGTATAAGGTGATACCTTACGCCGGGAAGGTCCTTTACACGTCCACCGCGTATAAGTACAATGGAATGTTCCTGCAAGTTGTGACCTTCTCCTGGAATATATGAGTTCACTTCCTTGCCATTGGTCAACCTTACTCTGGCAACTTTCCTCATAGCAGAATTGGGTTTCTTTGGTGTTGTTGTATATACACGGACACAAACCCCTCTTCTTTGGGGACAGGCATCCAAAGCAGGAGCCTTTTTCTTTTCTATCAGTTTTGTCCTTCCCTTTCTTACTAACTGCTGAATTGTAGGCATAAAGATTAGTTCAATTAGTTACTTTCATTTTATTAAAACGGGAGTGCAAAGGTATAATTTATTTTAAAAAAACAACAATTATTTATTAATATTTTCCTCAAAATCACCTCTCCTAACGTGCAGGGAAGCCCTTTTCATATTTTTTAACTCATCCCCGGATCATAAATAATTCCCGGAACAGACCCTTTTCCATTAACTTCTTTTTAAGATTACAGTGTTATAATGAAAATAATTATAACAGGAGGTCTGAAATAGTCCCCGGCAGCCGGCATGAAGCCATACACAATTTCTGTAAATCCGGAATAACCAGGTAAATTGTTTGGTGTGCGGTGACAAGTAAATATGCCCGAAAAAGCTGCAAAAATAATAAAAAAGTAGTTCAGTGCAACAAATAGGGCAAATTAAAATACAAATATTGTTATCTGTGAGTCATTGAATCTTAACTAAAAATTATTACTTTTGAGCCCGACCACTCGCATATAAGATTTTAGTCATTATATATCAATGCATTACGTATAATTATTATTACTTAATTTTATAACACAACAGGAAAAAATGAGAACTTACCAGACGGAGCAAATAAAAAATTTAGTGGTTTGTGGAAATCCCAAATCAGGTAAAACCACTCTGGTGGAGGCCATGCTTTTTGAAGGTGGCGTAATAGAAAGAAGGGGCTCGATTGAAAATAAAAATACTGTTTCCGATTATAATGAGATCGAGCATGAGAATGAAAACTCTGTTTTTGCCACCGTAGCTTATACAGAGTATGCAGATAAAAAGATCAACATTATTGATGCACCTGGCCTGGATGATTTTAGCGGCGGATTAATTACTGCATTAAGGCCATCCGATTCGGCCCTAATGATTATCAACGGGCAGAACGGAGTGGAGATTGGAACTGAAATACAGGGACGGCACCTGGAATCGCACCAAAAACCTGTAATACTGGCTGTAAACCAGCTAGATCACGATAAAGCAAATTACGAGAAGGTAATTGAATCCTTAAAACAAAGCTACGGCAGCAAAGCCATTATTATTCAATATCCTGTCAATACCGGCGAAGGATTCAATTCCATGGTGGATGTTATAAAAATGAAAATGTATAAATATCCTGCCGAAGGAGGTAAAGCCGAAGTTACAGAAATACCCGCCGACCAGTCCGCGCGAGCAGAAGAGCTCCGGAATGAATTGATTGAAGCAGCGGCAGAAAATGATGAAACCCTTATGGAAACCTTTTTTGATAAAGGCACTCTTGATGAGGAAGAAATGCTTGGAGGAATCAGGCTTGGTATAAAATCAAGGAATATGTTCCCGGTACTGTGCCTTTCTGCAAAAAAAGATATGGGAGTCGACAGGTTGCTTGAATTTATCTCTAATGCTGCTCCCGGTCCTCACGAAACAGAAGCAGCCGTTACCAGGGAGGGAGAGCAGATAAAATGTAACGCTGCAGGACCTGCCTCGGCATTCGTTTTTAAAACAAGCATGGAGCAGCACATCGGCGAGATAAATTTCTTTAAGGTAATGTCGGGAGAAATCAGTGAGAGTATGGACCTTATCAATAATAATACCTCTACCAAGGAAAGATTTTCCCAGTTACTTGTTGTTGCAGGCAAATCACGCAACAAGGTTTCCAGACTTGCTGCCGGTGATATCGGGGCAACAGTAAAACTAAAAAACACAAAAGCTAATCAGACTCTTACTGCTCCCGGACAAACATTGGAGTATGAGCCTATAGATTATCCCGAACCCAAATACCGCACCGCGATAAAGGCAAAAAGCGAATCTGACGAAGAGAAGCTTGGTGAAGCACTGTCAAGGATGCACGAAGAAGATCCCACTATCGTCATCGAATACTCAAAAGAACTGAAGCAGATCATAGTCCATGGCCAGGGTGAATATCACCTGAATATACTTAAATGGCATCTTGATAATATTTTCAAGATCGAAACCGAATTCATCACCCCCAAGATTCCCTACCGGGAAACGATCACCAAAACTGCACAGGCAACATACCGCCATAAGAAACGATCCGGAGGTGCAGGTCAGTTCGGTGAAGTACATATGGTTATAGAGCCATATACCGAAGGAATGGCTGATCCCGTCAAGTATAAAATTAATGGGAAGGAGATTAATGTCTCGGTACGAGGCAAAGAGGAACACAAGTTACCCTGGGGTGGGATGCTGGTCTATTTCAATTGCATAGTAGGCGGATCAATTGATGCCCGTTTTATGCCTGCAATACTCAAAGGGATCATGGAAAAAATGGAAGAAGGGCCACTTACCGGATCCTATGCCCGTGATATCAGGGTTGCCGTTTACGACGGTAAAATGCATCCGGTTGATTCCAATGAAATATCTTTTAAACTGGCCGGACGGAATGCCTTCAGGGAAGCATTTAAAAATGCCGGACCCCGAATACTTGAACCAGTATATGATGTTGAAGTAATGGTTCCCTCTGAAAGAATGGGAGACGTTATGAGCGATTTACAGGGACGCCGGGCCATGATTGAAGGAATGACAAGTGAAAAGGGCTTTGAAAAAATCAAGGCGAAAGTGCCATTAGCCGAAATGTCAAAGTATTCAACGGCACTCAGTTCACTTACCAACGGAAGGGCTACCTATACCATGAAGATGGCAAAATATGACACAGTTCCGGGTGATCTTCAGGAAAAGCTGCTTAAAGCATATGAAGAGGAACAGGAAGAGGAATAGAAAGAAGAGAGCTTCTCATACCCGGATAAACCATCAGAGAGGGTGCCTCAACATTTGGGCACCCTCTTTTCTATTTATTATTTTTCTGCCGGTGGTTGGCAAAATTTGCATCAATATCATCAAGGGTGAACCTGATGCTGAGTATGAACAGCCTGACTGTTTTCATCTCCGGAAATTTCGAGCCTGGCCCTTGGCAGGCAATCCGGATATTTCTCCTGCAGAAACGCAAGCAGTTTTTCCCTGACATGAACTCTGAGGTTCCATGCCGCACCGGAATCAACCGCACTCATCAGCGCCCTTATCTCAACAGTTTTTTCAGTAGTATTGGTAACCTGCACTACCTTAACCTTGCCGTCCCAATACTGATTTTTTTCAAGTATCCTGTCCAGCTCTTCACGCAAAGCATCAACCGGCAAGGTATAATCAGCATA
Organism: uncultured Bacteroidales bacterium; assembly: GCA_964520585.1. GTDB lineage: Bacteria > Bacteroidota > Bacteroidia > Bacteroidales > PUMT01 > PXAP01. The sequence continues at coordinate 31,179 of CAZFOO010000009.1, read as the reverse complement.
AATAAATACAGAACCAAGAATCTCGGCAGAAGTACGGGTCCAGTTCTGAAAAGGGGTCTCAATGAAATAAGTGGTTGGAAGTACCAGTCTCCGCTTATCCCAAATAGCAACTACAACATAGGTCAGGTTAATCTCTTCTATCCGGCCCCATTCATTTTCAACAATTACCACATCATCAAGCCTGATAGGTTGTGTCAGGGCGATTTGGATGCCGGCCAGTATTGTACCGATAACACTTTGGGCGGCAAACCCGATAATAATCCCTGCAACACCTGCTGATGCAATCAGGCTCACACCGATTTTCCGGATACTGTCGAACGACATAAGTATAAGGGAAAGAGCTATTATCACTATAAGAAACACTACAATATTCTCAAGTATCCTGAACTGGGTAAATACTTTCCTTGCCATAAGGTTGTCCTGTTCCTCCAAGTCATATCTGCTCAGCACAAAATGCTTTACAAGACGGACCGACTGGATCAGCATCCAACTTATAAATATAATAACCATCACAGAAAAAACGGATTCCAATGGTCCGGCAATTCCAACTTTCTGTTCAAAAAAGGAAAGCGGTATAGTAAGGGAGAGAAAAATTATCAATAAGAAAAAAGGAATCCTGATCTTACTTTTAAGGCGGTCAACCAGTTCATATTGATCTTTTGCCACCCACGATTTTAATGCTTTCAAAATCACGAGACGGAGAACCATAAGCAATACAAAAACCAAAACTACTGTTACCAGATAAGCTATGATCATAAATTCACCCCCGAAAATTTTCTCAAGATAATCAGCCATATAAAGTATTTTTTATATTTATTATCGCCTCCTGTAAAGATGCAGGGGACCGCGGAACTCGTACTCCCGCTCATCCCACCCCATTCCTGTAATTATATAAAAATATACGCCGGGAGATGCAAAACCTCCACTAATCCGGCCATCCCATCCTTCTTCAGGATCTTCAGTCTCAAAAACTTTCTTTCCGTTCCTGTTATATATTACTACATGATATTCTCTCATTGAGACTGCTCTGACCATGAATAGATCGTTATATCCGTCAATTCCGGGACTAAATACATTTGGGACCTCAAGTTCTGAGAAATAAACAGTGACCGGTTCCGGATACCTGAAGACATCATCACATAAGCCTGCAACAGTACGCAATGCAACATAATATTCTCCCGGGATATGATATGTATGCTCAGGATCAGAAATGTTTGCATCGTATGCACCTGTCTCTTCATCACCGGGCTGATAATCAAAATACCACTCGTACTCTTTGGCATTCAAAGAGATGCCAGCATCAAACCTTACCTCCAGGGGAGCTTCTCCCTCAGCTGGGTCCAAAGTAAAGCCGGCCCTGGTAGTCAATGGGTCTTCAGTCAGTGTATATTCCCGCTCACATCCATAAGAATTTGCGCTCAAAGTGTACCGTGTTGTCACAGGAGGCGGGTCCCAAATCCTGGGATTGAGAGCATCAGGCACAGGTATAGAAGGATCGGCCGACCATGAATAACCATATTCTTGTGGCAGTATGTAACCTGCATTATTCAGCGGATTATAATAATAAAAGGGGTCAGTTTCTATATTCCCGGTCAGATCAAGGACAGAACAATCATGTCTGGCAACTTCAACTGAGACTGAAACCCGGTTTACAAATATCCAGGCCCTGAAGATAGTGTCAAGAGCATTCCCATCAGTTATCTTCACCTGGTATCCTCCACTCTCAAGATCAGAGATATTCGATGTCTCTCCCAGAAATGTATGGAAAGGCGGCTCATAACCGGGCAGTTCATCATTATATTCAGACCATTCAAACGTAAGGTCTCCTTCTGCTTCAGGCATATCGGCGGACAAATTACCTTTTCCCCCGCAAAAAATAAAAATATTTTCGTGAATAGTGGTATCGGCAAATTCAATTTCATAACCGGTTTCAACAACAGAAACATACCCCGAAGATGAAATCTGGGAGTTAAGGCTTAAAGGGCACATTATTGAACAGGCCAGCACAAAAAAGAGATATGGCAAGAGTTTTTCCTTACAAATAGTCATAAATAACTTTGCTTAACTTTTTCAAAAATATCAATTCTTTTCCAAACCACAACATGTTAATAAATTGATGACAGCTTAAGTTGGATAAAAGAAAGTAAGAGGGTAATTTTACGCCTGTTTTGTAAACAGACAGACTTAACAACTTTCAAATTGGGAGACTTTATCAAAGACCTGAACCAGGTTCAGCAAAAAGCAGTAAAGGAGATCAACGGGCCTGCACTTATCATTGCAGGAGCCGGATCCGGAAAAACAAGGGTGCTGACCTACCGTATAGCCTGGCTTCTGGAGCAGGGCATTCCTGCACCTGCCATTCTTGCACTGACATTTACCAATAAGGCAGCCGCCGAAATGAAAGAACGTATAGCAACCCTGGTGGGATATAAGTCCGCTAAATATTTATGGATGGGTACATTCCATTCTGTTTTCGCTAGAATACTCCGCTTTGAGGCTCCACATACAGGCTATACATCAAATTTCACCATTTATGATACTGCAGATTCCAGGAATGTAATAAAAAAGATCATTAAAGAACTGATGCTCGACGAACAGGTATATAAACCTAACGAGGTTTTCGGAAGGATTTCGGCTGCAAAGAACAACCTCATTACCGCCGGTGCCTATGCATCTAATTCAGCTGTCCTGGCTGAAGATTCCAAAAACAGAAGGCCCAGAATAGCCGACATCTTCAGAATATACCAGAAACGTTGCCTGGCAGCCGACGCTATGGATTTTGACGATCTTCTGCTAAATACCAATATTCTTTTCAGGGATAACCCTGAGGTACTCGGAAAATACCAGGAATCATTCCGTTATATACTGGTGGATGAATACCAGGATACAAATTATGCCCAGTACCTGATAGTATCAAAACTTGCAGCCAGGCACAAAAACCTGAGTGTAGTGGGAGATGATGCACAAAGTATTTATTCCTTCAGGGGTGCCAGAATAGAAAATATCTTGAATTTCAAGAAAGATTACCCCGACTATCAGATATTTAAGCTTGAGCAGAATTACCGGTCAACCAAAAACATCGTAAATGCAGCCAATAGTCTTATTGCAAGGAACAGGGGACAAATACCCAAAAAGATCTGGTCAGACAATGAGACGGGTGAAAAATTAAGAGTCCTTGAATGTGCCACAGACCTCGAAGAGGGTGCTTTCGTTGCAAAATCCATATCGGAAAAAATAGATACCGGGAGTTGCGATTATGCCGGTTTCGCCATCCTGTACCGGACTAACGCACAATCGCGTATCTTTGAAGAGGCCCTGAGGCGTCAGGGTATTCCGTACAAGGTATATGGCAGCTTATCCTTTTATCAGCGCAAAGAGATAAAAGACCTTCTTGCCTATTTCCGGATTACAATAAATAACAGAGACCAGGAAGCCCTCTATCGTATAATCAATTACCCTGCAAGAGGCATTGGCAAAACAACGACCGATAAAATCATCAGCTATTCAAATCAAAGCGGCCTGCATCCCTGGGATATAATCAGCAATATTGAAGACCATTTAACGCCTCTTGGTCTTAATAAAGGTATTACAACAAGATTGTCAAATTTCAACAGGCTGATAAAAGGTTTCTCATTGAAGTCAGGCGACGAAGATGCATGGCAGCTGGCTATGCATATCGCCACCGCTTCGGGTATACTTAAAGACCTCTTCGACCCTAAATCGACCGAAAATATTACCAAATACGAAAACATCCAGGAACTGCTGAATGCAGTTAGAGAGTTCACCACCCAACAGGTTGAACTTGGCGAAGATTCTTCCCTGAATACTTTTTTGCAAAATGTATCACTTCTTACCGACGCAGACACTGAAAAACCGGATGACAGGAACAAGGTCACACTGATGACCATACATTCCGCCAAAGGGCTGGAGTTTCATCATGTTTTCATCGGGGGACTGGAAGAAGAGCTTTTTCCTAACCGATTTGCCGCCGCTTCGCAGTCAGAGCTGGAAGAAGAGCGCAGACTGTTTTATGTTGCCCTGACAAGGGCAGGATCATCTGCCACTCTGTGCCATGCTCAAACCAGGTACCGCTGGGGTGTACCTTCAATGTGCAGGCCCAGCAGGTTCATTTCAGAGATTGACCCCCGGTATATTGAACACCTACAGGAAACTTCAACAGATAATGCAGCGGCATCGAGGCCAGAATATGAAAGTTCCGGTCCCGGCAGGAAAAAAATATATGGTCAACGGTACCGTGAAAATAACAACTATCAGAACAAGACTAAGGGATCTTCAGAAATAAAACAAGGAACCGTGCCCCTTCACAAGGGACGGCTCATTAATGCAGATCTGGCAGGAAAGAAGAATGTCTCACGGTCAGAAGATCTTTCGGGATTGCAAACAGGAATGACAGTCGAACATGAACGGTTTGGCAAAGGAAGGGTGCTGAGCATAGAAGGACAGGCTCCAAACACAAAAGCAACGGTTGATTTTGCTGCAAACGGGCAAAAGCAGCTCCTCCTCAAATTTGCAAAATTAAGAGTAATAGAATAACCGGATATTATCCGGCGCATCGTCTTATAGTCCTTGCCCTGCAGAATAATGTCGGCAAATGCCGTTTTTTAATCAGATATTTAGTAATTTTGCATAATAAACAAGAAGTCAAGTAATGACAAAAGAAGATCATAATCCAATGACAGAAGATTATAACACCAGCAGGGAGAAGATGGTTATCCCGGAATATGGCAGGAATATCCACAAAATGGTCAGGCATATTACTACCATAGAGGACAGGGAGGAACGTAACAAAGCAGCAAGAACAATTATCGCCATAATGGGTAATATGAATCCTCACCTGCGTGATATTAACGATTTTAAACATAAATTATGGGATCACCTTGCCCTGATATCAGATTTTAAACTTGATATAGACTCTCCTTATGAACCCCCAACTATAGAGACCCTCACAGAAAAGCCAAAACCTGTTCCCTACAACAATTATCCGATCAGGTACAAGCACTATGGAAAGATCATTGAAGATATGATCAGGGCTGCCACCAAAATGGAAGAGGGGGAAAAGAAAGAGGCACTTATACAGATGATAGCCAACCATATGAAAAAAAGCTATCTTAACTGGAACAGGAACCAGGTTACCGATGATATCATCTATGATGACCTCCGGGAACTTTCCGGCGGGAAAATAGACAAAGGATCGGAGTTGAAGTTATCCGAATCAAAAGACATATTGTCAAGGACCAAAAAGAAAAAGACACCAAGAAAATTCAACCCCAAGCACGGACAGCGAAAACCTGGTGCATGAAACCTTACGACTTTCCCTTGGTAAAATGACAATTCTCATCAAAGCCGGTAATAAGCATTCTAAATACTTCAGCTAAACCAAAATTTCATTTTAATATGGCTTCATTTGAGATCCAGGGAGGATACTCCCTTAAAGGGGAACTAACAGCCCAGGGTGCCAAGAACGAGGCACTGCAAATAATTTCCGCATGTCTTATCACGCCGGAGAAGGTTACTGTCCGCAATATCCCTGAGATACTTGATGTCATCAGGCTCATAGAACTTCTCCAGCACCTGGGGGTAAATGTTGATAAGCAGGGATCCGGAAAATATGAGTTTACAGCCGATAAGGTTGATCCAGAATATCTGTTGACTGATGATTTCAGGACAAGGGCATCGGGATTAAGAGGTTCAGTAATGATCATCGGTCCCCTGCTTGCGCGCTTCGGACTGGCATATATGCCTAAACCCGGCGGAGATAAAATAGGGCGCCGAAGGCTTGATACTCATTTTATCGGCTTCATGAAGCTGGGGGCAAAGTTTGAATATGACCAGAAAAATGATTTTTACCGTGTAGAAGGAAGCAATCTCAAAGGGTCATACATGCTGATGGACGAAGCTTCCGTTACCGGCACGGCAAATATAGTTATGGCAGCAGCAATGGCTAAAGGAACAACAACTATTTATAATGCTGCATGTGAGCCTTACCTTCAACAGCTTTGCAAAATGCTCAACAGGATGGGTGCTAAAATCAGCGGTGTCGGATCCAACCTGCTGACAATTGAAGGTGTTGGATATTTAGGTGGCACGGAACACCGGATTCTTCCAGACATGATCGAAATAGGCAGTTTTATAGGAATGGCAGCGATGACCGAATCGGAAATAACCATTAAAAATGTCTCTTATGATAATCTCGGAATAATACCCGATGCTTTCAGACGCCTTGGCATTAAGCTTGAACGCCGGGAAGATGACATTTACATTCCTGCCCAGTCATCATACGAAATTGAAACTTACATTGATGGTTCAATAATGACAATTGCCGATGCTATATGGCCGGGCCTGACACCCGATCTGCTAAGCGTGTTCCTTGTTGTTGCAACCCAGGCCAAAGGCAGTGTTCTCATCCACCAGAAAATGTTTGAAAGCAGGCTCTTCTTTGTAGATAAACTCATGGATATGGGAGCTCAGATAATTCTATGCGATCCCCACAGGGCTACAGTAATCGGACTCAATAAACAATTCCGGTTAAGAGGCATGAACATGGTCTCTCCGGATATCAGGGCGGGTGTGGCCCTGCTGATTGCAGCAATGTCTGCCGAGGGAACCAGCATAATAAATAATATCGAACAAATAGACAGGGGCTACCAGAGAATTGATGACCGGTTAAATGAAATTGGCGCAAGGATAAAGAGACTTCCCTGACTTTAATAATTTATGTTTATCTTTGCAGATTATTAAAAAAAATAAATCCTAAAGATGAGATCTTTAAAAATAGCCGGCGGAGCAGTACTTGCTCTGCTTTTAGTGTTTCTGATATACAGTAATCTGCGTCCAGGAGAGTCCGCTTCCCCTGTAATGGAAACAGCGGTAAAACCTACAGGCAAGATAGGAATTGATTTGGGAGATACGGCACCACAACTGGAATTTGAATCCCCCGACGGTGAACGGATCTCCTTATCCTCATTAAGAGGCAGCATGGTCATGATAGACTTCTGGGCCTCATGGTGCGGCCCATGCCGCAGGGGCAATCCCTCAAAAGTAGCAGCCTGGCTTCAGTTCAGGGACAGGGAATTTGTTAACGGCAGCGGCTTCACCTTCTATTCAGTATCACTTGATAAATCCAGGGAAGCCTGGCTCAGCGGCATAAAAGATGACCAGCTGGACTGGGATAATCACGTCAGTGACCTTGAGGGCTGGAATTCCGTCCCCGCTGCAATGTACCAGGTAAGGAGCATTCCTGCAAGTTTCCTTATTGATGGTGACGGCGTAATTATAGCGAAGAATCTCAGTGGAGATCTTATTATGGAAGCCCTTTACGAGCATCTTGATTAATTGGGACAATCTGGCAGATTTACCGGAATATTAACTTCAAAAATGTCCCGGCATATCATATTATGCCAAAATGTCGCCCGGAGCATTCTGGTCCGGTATTTGTCCGGGACATAAACCCGTTATCTTAAACATTTAACAACATTTTTAAATATGGTAAAAAAAAGAAAAGACGACTCAAAAAAACATGCTGAAAAGATAAAAGAAGAGTCCCTTGATAACAGGCCTGAAGAAGCGGGCAACCAATCTGAAGCAAATCCGGATCAGGAAACAAATCCGGATCAGGAAACAAATCCGGGATTTGAACAGGAAACCGGATTTGAACAGGAAGAGGAGAATCCGCTTTTGATTCTTGAAGAAAAAGTCAGAGAGCAGGAGAACAGGTATCTCAGACTTGCAGCCGAATATGATAATTACAGGAAACGTACCTTAAGGGAAAAAGCAGATCTCACCAAAATGGCAGGAGCCGACATTATTACAGGACTGCTGCCGGTAGTCGATGATTTGGACCGTGCCGTTGATGCCATGGATAATGTCACTGACATTGATGCCATGAAAAAAGGAATTGAGCTCATCTATGGAAAATTCAAGGATTTCCTCTCCCGGAAGGGAGTTAAGGAGATTAAGGCAACAGGAGCAGAATTTGATACAGATCTTCATGAGGCAGTGACCAAGATTCCGGCTCCCACTGAGAAGGATAAGGGGAAAATAGTGGATGTGATTGAAAAAGGCTACCTGATGAATGATACAGTAATCAGATACGCTAAAGTAGTTGTGGGAGAATAGAAGAAATAATTTTAAGATCATTAAAGAGATAACCAGTAATGGCGAAGAGAGATTATTACGAAATACTTGATTTAAAGAGGGATGTAACACAGGCTGAAATCAAATCGGCTTACAGGAAGAAAGCACTCCGCTATCACCCGGACAAGAATCCGGGCGACCCTTCTGCTGAAGAAAAGTTCAAGGAAGCTGCAGAAGCTTATGAAGTTCTTGGCAACGAACAAAAAAGAGCACGTTACGACCAATACGGGCATGCCGGTGTCGAAGGAGCAGCAGGAGGCTTCGGCGGGGGAGGAATGACAGTTGAGGATATATTCAGCCACTTTGGTGATATTTTCGGAGGAGGTTTCGGCGGCTTCGGAGGTTTTTCCGGTGGTGGCAGGGGACGCAGAGTGAATAAAGGGTCCAATCTGAGGGTAAAGGTTAAACTTACCCTGAAAGATATTGCCAATGGAGCAGAAAAGAAGATAAGGGTGAGCAAATATGTTGCATGCAAAACTTGTGACGGAACAGGGGCAAAAAACGGAACTGCTTTCAGTGATTGTTCCACCTGCCACGGTACAGGGCAGGTAACAAGAGTTTCGAATACCTTCCTGGGTCAAATGCAGACCACATCAACCTGCCCGGCCTGCGGAGGCGAAGGTAAAACAATAACCAGTAAATGTGATTCCTGCTACGGTGAAGGTATTGTAAAAGAAACCGAAGTAGTTACCCTCAATATCCCGGCAGGCGTCACAGAAGGAATGCAAATGTCGGTTGCCGGCAAAGGAAATGCTGCGAGAAGAGGTGGTATTAACGGCGACTTGCTCGTAGTTATCGAAGAAGAAAAACATCCCGAGTTGAAAAGGGATGGTAATGATCTCATCTATTACCTCTACCTGAGCTTTCCCGATGCTGCCCTTGGTGTACCGGTAGAGGTACCTACCATCCAGGGAAAAGTAAAAATAAAAATTGAACCAGGCACACAGCCCGGTAAAATACTGCGTCTCCGGGGTAAAGGATTGCCGGAGCTCAATGGATATGGAAACGGAGACCTGCTGGTAAATATCCATGTATGGACGCCAAAAAACCTTTCAAAAGAAGAAGCCGGCATACTGGAAAAATTCAGGAATTCCGAAAACTTTGAACCTAAGCCCAGCAAAGAGGATAAAAGTTTCTTTGAAAGGATGAAAAGTTATTTTGAATAACCGGATTATTTTGTAATTTGGTCTTCAATGCTCCGACGGTTAATAACAAAAAATATCAAATGGAATTATTTACAGCCAGAAACATTACCAAAAGCTTTATTAATCACAAAGCTCTCAGTAATGTTGATATTAACGTACCCCATAAAAGTATATACGGGCTACTTGGGCCAAATGGTGCCGGCAAAACAACCCTGATACGGATAATAAACCAGATAACAGCTCCCGATACCGGAGAACTCTATTTCAGGGGACGCCGTTTAAGATCCGATGATATTCACAGTATCGGTTACATGCCCGAAGAAAGAGGCCTGTATAAAAAAATGAAAGTCGGGGAACAGGCACTTTATTTTGGCCGGTTAAAAGGTCTGGACAAAAAGACAGCCTTAAAACGTCTTAAATACTGGTTTGAAAAATTTGAAATACAATCCTGGTGGAATAAAAAAGTAGAGGAGCTTTCCAAGGGAATGCAGCAAAAGGTCCAATTTATTATCACTATACTGCATGAGCCGGAACTGCTTATTTTTGATGAGCCGTTCAGCGGATTTGACCCCATAAACACGAAAATGCTGAAAAATGAGATAACCGGGCTCAGGGACAGGGGTGCTACAATAATCTTTTCCACCCACAATATGTCTTCGGTGGAGGAACTTTGTGACCACATAACACTTATCAATAATTCAGAAGCAATCATCAGCGGCGAGGTAAACAAAATAAGGCAACAGTTCAAGCTTGATATTTACCGCATTGGATTTCAGGGAGACCCGGAAAAACTGGATGGTATACTTAGCCCCGATTACGAAGTACTAGATCTGCAAAGAACACCGGCTGGCCATACCGCCCGCATAAAAATTCACAGCCAGAGCACCGATAATGTGCTTCTTAATATGCTCCTGCCCCATTTTCATATAACCTCATTTACCGAGGAGATACCGGGTATGAATGATATATTTATTGATATGGTGAATCAACAAAAAGTCCCGGCTGATCAAAGCCTGTAAAAATCCTTTATAAAATGCAAAGTAAAAGTTCATTGATTATTGGCAGGGAGTTCTTTTCAAGAATAAAAAAGAAATCGTTTATAATAATGACTCTGCTGGGCCCCCTGCTTTTTGCTGCAATAGCAATCGGACCAGCATGGCTGGCCTCGGTAGAGGACAATGAAGTACGGGTTGTTGCGGTGATTGACAGCTCAAAATTATTCATAAATGAAATACCCGAAACCGAATACCTGAAATTCGAATATCTTGAAAATACCAGCGTTAAAGAGATAAGGGAATCCTTTCATGAAACCGACTATTATGCAGTATTATACATAGCACACATCGTAACATCGACACCTTCTGCTATCCAGCTGATGTCGGACAGGCAGCCCGGCATGAACATAAGAATGCATATAGCCAATGCAATCGAAAAAGAACTTGAAAGGCAAAAACTTGCTGCCTATGACATTAATAATCTGGATGAAATACTGGCTTCCATCAAAACCAGTGTCAATATACGCACCATTGTATGGCAGGATGACGGAGGAGAAAAAGAAAGCCATTCTGAGGTGGCAATGATCGTAGGGTACCTCGGGGGGTTCCTGATATATTTCTTTATCTTTATTTTCGGAGCACAGGTCATGAGAGGAGTAATTGAAGAGAAGTCCTCCCGTGTTGTTGAGATAATTGTATCATCGGTCAGACCTTTTCAGTTAATGCTTGGTAAGATAGTCGGGATAGGGCTTGTTGGACTTACCCAGTTCCTTTTATGGGTCATATTGAGTTTTACAATAATAACTGTTACCCAGCAGTTTTTATTCCCCGATCTTATGACACCATCTTCAGAGAATATTGTTGTGGAAGATATGTTCTCTTCTGGCACACTCCAACAATCCCAGCCAATTGAAGAGGGAAATACCGAAAAATTCAGAGAAATATTCTCTTCTCTGGGCGCCATTAACTTCGGAATAATGTTAGGCGCATTTCTCTTCTATTTTCTTGGAGGGTACTTGCTTTACGCATCACTTTTTGCCTCCATCGGTTCTGCAGTTGACAGTGAAACGGATACACAGCAGTTTATGCTGCCCATTACCGTACCCCTGATAATATCTATCATCGTTATGATGAATGCAATAATGAATCCGGACGGAGCTATAGCATTCTGGTTTTCGGTAATACCTTTCACTTCTCCTGTGATAATGATGGCACGTATTCCGTTCGGAGTACCTCTTTGGGAAGTTGCACTTTCAGCGGGATTACTTATTGCGGCCTTTATATTTACCACATGGCTTGCCGGCAAGATTTACCGCACCGGTATACTTATGTACGGGAAAAAGGTTAATTACCGTGAGTTGTGGAAATGGCTCAGATATAAAAGTTAATAACAACCTTAACCTGTTACTCTACCGGCACTTATGAACTATAGTGCCGGTTTTTTGTTAATAAATGCAATGCTCCATCTCTAAAGGTCTTATTACATTTATAAAAAAAATGCGAACGGCAATCATCGATCTTGGCACCAACACATTTAATCTTCTGATAACCGAATTAACTGCTGATAATAAGGTTAAATTTATATTAAGCAGCAAAGAACCGGTCATGCTCGGGAAAGAAGGCATAAACAGCAATATGATAAGTCCCGAAGCTTTTGAACGTGGCTTGTCAGCTATCGGGAATCATATGAAAACTATCGGAAGTTACCGGGTAATGGAGGTTCATGCTTTTGCAACATCTGCGATCCGTTCTGCAGCTAACGGTACAGAATTTATAAATGCAGTTTCCAGGAAATTTAACATTGGGGTCAGGGTAATATCGGGGGACAAGGAAGCAGAGCTCATATACCTCGGAGTTAAACAGGTGGTGAATATGGAAGGGGAAAAAAATCTTATAATTGATATAGGGGGAGGAAGCAACGAACTGATAATAGCTGACAACGATAAAATATACTGGAAGAAGAGTTTCCCTTTGGGTATGGCACGTTTACTGGAAAAATTCAAACCCTCCGATCCAATAGAACAGGATGAAATAGTCGCCATTGAAAATTACATCTCTCATACGCTAGGAAGCTTTTTTGAAGCTTCTATTATCCATAAACCTGCATCAATAATTGGATCCTCCGGATCCTTCGACACATTCAGGAACCTTCTGATGGCACTGGATGAAAAAAATCTTGCCGGCATTAACAGAAATAAACCCAGCTTCGAGTTTTCATCTGATGAATTTTCCCGGTTGTACAGCTTACTCATTAATTCGACAGCCGTTGAAAGATCTGCCATGAAAGGGATGGATCCGATGAGAGTTGAGATGATTGTTATTGCAGGGATTTTTGTTAATTTTATTGCCCGCAGATTAAATACTGATCTGCTGATACAATCTGATTACGCATTGAAAGAGGGTGCCGTTGTTGAGATTATGAAACAACATATTGAATCACTGCAGCAGTAGAAAAAGTCATCCTGCTGATCTAAATTATTCTGTAAAATGGCCGACATTCTTGTAATTGATGATGAAAAAAGCATAAGGAATACTCTCAAAGAAGTCCTCGAATACGAAAGACATAAAATAGATATTGCATCAGACGGGATGGAGGGGCTGGAGCTTTATAAGAAAAATCAATATGATGTGGTCCTTCTTGATATAAAAATGCCGGGTATGGACGGCATTGAAGTTCTGGACAATATTACGTCAGAAGCACGGGACATCCCGGTTATTATGATCTCCGGTCACGGCAATATAGACACGGCTGTAGAGGCAATCAAGAAGGGAGCATACGATTTCATAGAAAAACCCCTTGACCTCAACAGGCTTCTTATTACCATAAGGAACGCACTGGATAAATCACAGCTGATAACAGAAACCAAGGTTCTCAAGCGAAAAGTCAGCAAAACCTATGAGATGGTAGGTGAATCACCGGCAATGCAAAAAGTAAAAGAGATGATAGACCGTGTTGCCCCTACCGACGCAAGAGTATTGATAACTGGGAAGAACGGTACCGGCAAAGAGCTGGTGGCCAGATGGCTGCATGAAAAAAGCAACCGTGCTTCCCTTCCCTTCATCGAAGTCAATTGTGCAGCTATACCATCCGAACTGATCGAAAGCGAACTTTTCGGACATGAGAAAGGTGCATTTACATCAGCTCACAAGGAGAGAAAAGGAAAATTTGAGCAAGCCGACAAAGGCACTATTTTTCTTGACGAGATTGGCGATATGAGTCTTTCGGCACAGGCAAAAGTTTTAAGGGTTCTGCAGGAGAACAAACTTTCTCCTGTAGGAAGTGACAAGGATATCAGGGTGGATGTAAGAATAATAGCCGCTACCAACAAAAACATGAAGGAAGAAATTGAAGCCGGCCGGTTCCGTGAGGACCTTTATCACAGACTCAGCGTTATATTAATCCATGTTCCCTCCCTGAATGAAAGGCTTGAAGATATTCCGTTGCTGGCAGAATATTTTATAAATCAGATCTGCGATGAATACGGAATGCCAAGAAAAGTAATAACTGATGATGCTATTGAGGAACTGAAGAATATAGAGTGGACAGGTAACATAAGAGAATTCAGAAATGTGCTGGAGAGACTTATCATACTGTGCGACAAAGAGATAACCGGCAAAGATGTGATCAATTACTCCCAGCCCATTTCACGGTAAGTGCCCGATACAGGAATTCCCCGAATGTTCAGCACCTGCTGTACTGCTCGTTTTTATTAAAACATTACATAATATGAGGATCGAAAAAGACTTTCTCGGGGAAATGGAAATACCCTCCGGTGCATTGTATGGGATACACTCTCAGAGAGCCTGCAATAATTTCCCCTGTAAAATGGAGTTTCACCGGGAATGGTACCAGGCACTGGGCATCACCAAACTGGCATGTTACCGCACTTACAATTCTTTCATAAAGGCCGCGATCGGGAAATACGGTCATATACCCCATAGAATTAAGGTAATTGATGATCAGGTGCTTGAGAAAATGGAGTTTGCCGCTGAAGAAATTGCCCGGGGAAAACATTTCGAACATTTTATTGTGCCCGCCTTACAGGGAGGAGCAGGCACCAGCTTAAACATGAACATAAATGAGATTATAGCCAATATTGCAACCAGGGAGCTGAATTCCAAAAACATCAACTACAGTCCGGTCGATCCGGTAGAACATGCAAACATATATCAGTCTACCAATGATGTTATTCCCACCTCTCTCAGGATAGCAGCCATTAAATTACTGCTGCTGCTTGAAGAGGAGATCAACCTCATGAGATCGGCTATCGAAGGCATCGAAAACCAGCATCGCAGCCATCTGAGAATTGCATATACCCAAATGCAGCAGGCAGTACCTTCATCATGGGGAATGCTGATTGGCGCTTATAATGAGGCTCTGTCGAGGGACTGGTGGAGGGTTTCCAAATGCATGGAAAGGATCAGGACGGTTAACCTTGGGGGCAGTGCTGCAGGTACAGGACTGGCAGTACCAAGGTTTTTCATAATGGAGGTGGTTCCGGAATTACGACGCCTCACCGGATTGCCATTGTCGCGCGCTGAAAATCTGCCCGATGCAACCGTTAACCAGGACAGTCTGGTGGAGGTACATGCAATTCTGAAGTCTTTTGCGGTCAACCTTGAGAAAATGGTATCCGACCTTCGCCTGCTCTCCTCAGATATCTCAGGAAGAGATGAATTGAGCCTGCCCCCGGTACAGGCAGGGAGTTCAATAATGCCCGGAAAGGTCAACCCCGTAATACCGGAGTTCGTTATCAGCACCGCACATAAGGTTTATGCAAATGATCAGATCATAACATCACTATCTGCGCAGGGCTGCCTCGACCTGAATGCTTATATACCGTTAACCGGTCATGCCCTGCTTGAGAGTATCAAATTACTCATTGCTGCAAGCAGTTCGCTAAGGAATGGTGTTTTCGGGGGACTAAAGATTAACAGCAGGGTATCAAAGTCGGCGCTGATTGGCAGCCCGGCCATCACCACAGCACTGGTTCCTTATATAGGATATAACAAAGCCACCGAACTGGCCGTGCTTATGAAAAATAAAAACATAGATATATTTGCTGCAAATAAAGAGATTAATGTGATAGATCCGGAAAGGCTGGCCTCAATACTGGAACCGGGCAATTTGCTAAAAACAGGATTTTCTCTTAAAGATCTGTTTTGACTACCGGATTAGTTAATTAAAGGGAAATCAATCCTGGAAAGCCTATATCTCAAGGTTGGATATTTCAGTTGTCACACCAAAATCATACTCCGGGTACTCAAACAATGGGAATCTGGGTTCGGTCTCTCCTATCGAATAACCCCATATACTCTGATATTCTTCAACATCTTCACCCATTTCCTCAAGCTGGTGCAGATATTCACCCACGGCTTTGCTTTCTATTATTATTACCTTGCCCATTTTATTGATTATGGGACTATGCCAGCGGTGCTGGTCATGATCAAATTCCAGGATCCTCTTCCCCCACCGGGTTATCCCGACAGTCCGGAATGTCATGCTTTTTCCTACCGCCGGCAAATTGATCACATTTCTGTCGGTAGCCAGAAAAGGAATATCTGCCTTTTCACGGAGTTTTGCAAGATTTTCAACCATATTTTCGGTATCAAGAGAAAAATCTTTCACCTTATTTTGAAGCCCTTGAGGAATCTGCCCGATATACTTTTCCTCAGCCTGTTCCTGGACAGCCCTTGCATTAGTTGCATAGTTAAAGGTATTTTCATGAAACCCCTTTACGGTGAAGGTATAATAGGTTATTACACCAATATCATTTAACACCTTTCGAAGCATGGCGGTATGCCCTCTCCTGCTGGCCGATGCAGTGAAAACAAGCTGGTTGGTTACTGTCCACCCGGCAGAGATAAGCCTGGTTACAGCCTGACTGGCCTCGGGGGTGACTTCCATGGGGCTTTCAAAATGGGTCTGGATAACAAATTGTTTTATTCCGATCTCAGAAGCCTTTCTCCTGAATTCCGAAAGTATTTCTTTAAGGCGGGGAGTTACACGTTGGGGTAAATAAGCAAGCAACCGGGTTCCCAGTCTTATCCGTAACAACTCGGCATATTTTTTACCCTCCGGCCTCCCTTTATTTGCCTCCTTCTTTCTGAGTGCCATTTTGTATACTTCGTTGAGCATGTTTTCGAGCGACTTATCGGCACTCATTAAGGCATCACCTCCGGTAATAAGAATGTCCCTTAGTTGTGTATCTTGTTCATAATAATCCAGCAGGCGCCTGAGTTTTTCAGACCAGGTCTCGTCAGGTTTAAGTTTATCCAGGTTGAAATTCAGGTTACCCCTTTGAAAATCATACATACGCTGGCATGACACGCAAAGCCCCCCACAGGCCCTTCCTACTGTATCGGGGATCATAATGGCAACTTCCGGATATCTCCGGTGTACGTTATGAAAGGAAGGCAATATCCATCCGGCTGCATTTGGTTTTCCAGGCCGGACCTTATCTTCTTTTTCCCATGCCTCGATATTTCCGAACTGATCGATCAGTGGCTTACTGTATATTACGTAATGTCTGATGGCAAGATCGGCCCCTGCAGCATACCGGGATGCACGGGTGCTGAGCAGGGAAAGATAATATGGATTCACAAAAAAGGGAATACCCTTCTCCTCGGCCCGCTCCATCAACTTCAGTGTATGAAGATCAAGGGAATGATCCAGAAGCTCATTAAGCAGGGAGGGGGAACGTACCGCAAACCGTAGATGGAACCTGTGGTCATCCCACCATTCTCTCACCTGTTCAATTTTTTCCTGACTGCTCATCCCGTTGCGAAACACATACCTGCTGTTGTTGTTAGCCTTACCACAATCCTCTATTCTTTTTACAAGGATCCCAATTATTCTCTCCTTGTTCTCCTCCCGTTCACTAATAATATCACTTTCCCTTCCATGCCTCCAGCGCTCCATCCATTGCATTACGGTCTTTTTGCCTGGTCCGGGTTTTGGCAATTGCCCCGTCAGTTGACGGAACAGCTGGATCATATCTTCAAAGAAAAGCGGTTTTGTACCTCCCTTGCCGTTTTTGGCAGCAAGCCATAGGAAGCCGAATGGATTGGTAATCATTTTCTCGCCACGGCGATAAGGATTATCAAATTCACGGCCGGCATAATCAAGGTAATCGAGTATACGAATTGCAGCAATATCTTTCCACCTCAGCATGGAAAAGGCATCCTTCCCCGATTTTTCCTGCCTGTAGTAGTATTTTGCATGCGGATTATCTTCAATAACCTCTTCTGCCCATTCCCGTAATAAATGAAATGCATCACCCTCCGATTCCGATTTCCTGAATATCTTATCAAGTCTCGGATTTTCATTGAACAATCTGCGCAGCAATTTTGCAGATTTAACAGAAAGAGCTATTTTTTCTGGATAGTATTGCATAAATAATATCTTTTTAACCGAAGTAACCGTCCGGATGCTATCTTTGCAGATAGAATTTATTTAACCCAGGAATAAAAAATGCCTAACCCTGGTAAATTGAAACCATAAAATGAAAAGCCGTTTTTCGGCAGATAACATATTGTAAAGATACAAAATACGAAAATATTTCTTTATGTTTTATAACAATCAGGTTTGATTATAGTCATTAAAAAAACATAATTTCAAACACAGATATACAATTACAGCAAAATTAAATGTGATGCAAAAAGGCAAAGAGGGGAAACCCCATATAGGCATCTACGGGCGGAGGAATAATGGCAAAAGTACGCTTATAAACATTCTTGCAGGGTATGATATAGCTATAGTATCAGAGGTAGCGGGGACTACTACCGATCCGGTGAAAAAATCATTTGAGATAACCGGGTTCGGGCCGGTGGTACTAATTGATACCGCAGGATCTGACGACAGCGGGATTTTAGGTGAAAAGAGAATAGCCAAAACTCTTGATAGCATAAAGAATGTAGACCTGGCGATTCTGGTGATTACAAAAAACCAGTTTGGAGATCCTGAAAAGAAACTGGTCTCGGAATTTAAAAAATTTGACCTGCCCTTTTTTATAATCCATAATAAATCAGATCTTGAAAAACTGGATAACCAAACCAAAACTAAGATCAGAAGCTTTACCGGAAGTGAAATAGTTGAAT
Organism: uncultured Bacteroidales bacterium; assembly: GCA_964520585.1. GTDB lineage: Bacteria > Bacteroidota > Bacteroidia > Bacteroidales > PUMT01 > PXAP01. The sequence continues at coordinate 12,785 of CAZFOO010000009.1, read as the reverse complement.
TCAGCAGTAAACAGAAAAAATATCCGGAGGAGATTATTTCGGCAATCAGATCTGCTATACCCGATTCAGCCTGGAAATCAACGGGACTTATAGGAGATCTTCTCAGTTATGGTGATATTGTGTTGCTTATTACACCTATAGATGTTCAGGCACCTGCCGGCAGACTGATACTTCCGCAGGTTCAGACTATACGTGACATACTGGACAATGATTGTGTTTCTGTGGTTCTTAAGGAAAAAGAGGTGGATGCATTTTTAAGAAAAACCAATATCAAACCCAAGCTGGCAATCACCGACAGCCAGATATTTGCCCAGGCAGATGCCTCCGTCCCACCCGACATTCCGCTGACCAGCTTTAGCATAATTCTGGCCAGGTACCGTGGCGATTTTGGACTTTACCTGAAAGGGACACCAAAAATATCTGAACTTAAGAACGGTGACCGGTTGCTTATCCTGGAGTCGTGCACCCATCATGTATCCTGTGATGATATAGGAAGGGTCAAAATACCCCGGTGGATAAGCAATTTTACAGGCAGGCAACTGGAGTTTGATGTTGTCGGGGGACTTGGTGCACTGCCCCGGCCCATAAATGAATACGCCATGGTAATCCAGTGCGGCGGATGTGTTATAACCCGCAGACAACTCACTAACCGCATCAGGCCCGCAGCTGATGCCGGTGTTCCTGTAACAAATTACGGAATGGCCATTGCATGGGTCCAGGGAATTTATAAAAGGGCGGTCGCACCTTTCGTTAAAATCAGGGATGATGCTTCGGAGTATCTTTAATCAGGGATGATGCTTCAGGTGACCTTTAAATCAGAAATGACGCTTCAGGGGTCCTTGTTTTAAAGGTGCTCCCATAATCAACAATTAACCACCTACCCACATATTATGAACGGGTATACCAGCAAAAAGGGGAAACACAAGCGTGCTCCCCCTTTTACCCTTATTAACCTAAAACTAAACCTAAAACCTAAGAAAACTACATTAACCTAAACCTGTTAAATAAACAGATGTTTCCCCCGATTATTGGACAGGAATTGTTAAAATATTATAAAATCATCTGGATATAAGTTTCCTTTTTATAAACGTGGATATCCATCATTAAGCTCAGATATCCATGCCGGTATTAATGGAACTACAGTGAATTACCCGGGCAGGAGGCAAACGGCAAAACCGGTTAAAAACGGAAATATATAAAAGGTTGTGTTCCGGCCGTCTTTACCTGGTAAATAACAAAAACAACAAGTACTGCCAGAAGGATCTTTACTATTATCGGGGACCGGATAAATAAACCACGGTAATATTCCTTTATACCGGAAGGAAGCCAGTGAATAGCCATCGCTATAACTATAAGCATAAAAACTTCACTATGAGACACGACCATCTCCGGTATAAGTCCCCAGTCAAAAGACCGGAATATCCTGTACAGCATATTATTTACAACCCGCATGCTTTCTCCACGGAAAAACAGCCAGGTGAAAGAGACGAACTGGAAAGTTACAAACAGGGAAATAAACCGCCTCACTTTTCCCCCTCCCGCACCAATGTATCTTTTGTCAGGGAAAACAGCTGTGAATAATTTATGCACGGTAAGAGCAAGTCCGTGAAGCCCTCCCCATATTAGAAACCTTATGCTGGCGCCATGCCACAATCCACCCAGCAACATGGTAACAATAATATTGGCATAGGTACGTAATTTACCTTTTCTGTTGCCGCCAAGAGGTATATAGAGATAATCCCTCAGCCAGGATGACAGTGATATATGCCATCGCCGCCAGAAATCTGAAATATCTGTAGCTTTATAGGGTGAATTAAAGTTAATGGGCAACCGGAAGCCAAGAAGCAAAGCTACTCCGATAGCTATATCGGTATAACCGGAAAAATCACAATATATCTGAACTGAATAACCGTAAATAGCCATTAAGTTTTCAAACCCGGTATAGGATAATGGATTATCAAATACCCGGTCAACAAAATTAACCGAGATATAATCGGATATTATCATTTTTTTTATAAGTCCGTTCAATATCAAAAAAACAGCATACCCCATTTCCCGGATACTCAAACTGAATTTACTGTATAACTGGGGCATGAATTCTGCGGCTCTGACAATGGGACCTGCAACAAGCTGAGGGAAGAAAGAAACATAAAACCCAAAATCAATAATATTCCCCACCGGTTTAAGCTTTTTCCTGTAAACATCGACGGTATAACTGATAGTCTGGAATGTAAAAAAGGAAATTCCCACAGGTAGAATAATGATAGAAACATCCAGATCTCCACCGGCAATCCTGTTATAAAAAAGAGTCAGAAAATTTACCACTTCATGATCACTTCCTGTAATAATGTTGAAAACATCTGCAAAGAAATATGCATATTTAAACCAGGCCAGGAGTCCGATATTAATAAATATACTTATGGTTAAAAATATTTTCTTGCGGACTTGTCCGGCGGCACGGTATATAAGATGCCCCAATGTATAATCAACAATGGTTGAAAAGATAAGAAGTGAAAAAAAATATCCTCCGGACTGGTAATAAAAATAAAGACTCATGAAAAACAGGTAGGCATTCCTCAGGGTTTTCTTCCGGTATAACAGACTATAAAACAGCAACAGCACGAAAAAAAAACCCCAGAAGTATAACCGGGTGAAAAGCATTGGCTCATCTTCATAAAAAGTAAAAATACTACGAAACAGATCCATCAGGCCGTCAGTTAAAGTTATTCACGTTACTGCTGCGACTTTGAGTAACTATCCAGATAATTGTCATATCCTGCTATTATAGCATTAAAAAGCAATTCTCCTATCAGGGTGGAACCCCGGTAAGAAAAATGAGTATAATCGGTCTGCCCTAGTGACGGCTCAGCAGCAACCCAGGCCGGCATGGAATTTCTACCCCCCATAGCTTCATAAAGGTCCCAGAAGGGAAATCCTGCCCGGAAAGCTGCATTTCTCTGGGCATCGCGTATCTTTTCGATATTGGGATAAGATACCGGGTAACCGGACTGATTTATTTCTGACATATCAGAAACACCCACCACAATAACAGGGATATCGGGATCAAGTGATTTGATAAACCGTAACTGCCTGAACATAGAATTTTCATAATAGGTATAATCGTCGACAACGTGCGGAACAACATTTACTCCAAACTGCATGATTATGAGTCCGGTATTAAGATCACCGGTCATTTGTTTCATCAGTGCTGCATCGGTACCGGCAAATTCCAGTCCGGCGCTTCCCCTCAGGGCGACATTATCTACAGCCACTCCAACCGGATTATCTATTGATACCGAATATATTTCGGGACTATCCTGTCCTTTAATGATAATTGAATACTCTTCAGGATTGCCCGAAAGTGACCAGGATACCGTCATGAGAGAGTCGGAAGGGAAAAATAATTCAGCATCAACAGTTTCTTCTCCCGATCTAAGCTCCATGGTGAAGGGTGCTTTATTATAACCAAAATACAAGTTTAATTCGTTCATCTGCCGGGAACGGCTGTAACCAATCCCTGTAGGCCGGATAGTAACCGATCCGTCAATATCATTTTCAAAATCATGCGTGGTCAGCTTTGAGTAGGAAAGCAGTAATCCGTAACGGTTATGATTGGTACTGCCTTTACCTCCTTCCAGGGGAGTAAATCTTTGCCAGTCGCCTGTTGTACTGACACGCACGGAAGCATTGTGAGGTACAGGTGATATCACGGGAAACATGCCGGGGCCGCCTCCACCAAACCTGATCTGAAAGAGATTCCTCATTGCAGAGGTTATACGGTCATTCTCTATCTGGGAGTCCCCATAATGAATGATGCGGACTCTTGTATTGTTTCTGGTATTGTAAAGTGCCTTATAAAACGCATCCATAACAGTATCGTTACCCGGAGGAAGCTGCAGAGGAAATACAAGCCTGCGCAATTTTTCTTCATCAGCAGCAACAACAGATCTCTCTGTTGCACTATCTGATTCGGCTTTTTCGGGTATTTCCGTCTCTGATTCGGGGGGAAGTACTTCGGGATAATGCAGAATAACAGAATCCTGAGCAGGATCCCACACTTCAGTAAGATAAGAAATATCGGCATATTCAGGCTTCTCCGGATCGAATAAATCACGAAAGCCAGGGAAATGGAGATGCACACCAGGTAATATTTGCAACCCGCCAGGAGGAAAAACAGCAGATATTGCTGCCAGGATAATAAATACTGTAAAAAGAAATAATAAAACAGCGGATGGCTTGATCCCTTGTCTCATTTACACAGACTATGATTAAAAAACAGTGCATTTATTTCTTCGACGGCTCCCGGAAATATAACCGTTATAATACAAAAACCATCCGGTGTTTATCTGCTATCAGCCGGCCGGTTTAATTTTCAACTTCTGACCAGGAAAAATACGCTTTGCACTGCTAAGGTTATTAAGCCGGAGAATATCACTGTAAGTCACCCCGGGGAATTGCCTTGCAATATCCCATAAGGTATCACCCTGTCTGACAGTATAAAAGAGAAACTCTCCGTTTTCATCTGCTACGGTTTGCAGGGTGGACTTGTTCACGGCTGGACTTCTGCCTGATCTTGCCTGTTTTTCGGTAAAACCCATATTGTTCAACTCATCGTAATAATCTGACTGATTTTGGGGTACATAAACAACAAGGCGTTGCCCGGCACGAATCAGGTTACCACGTACATTGTTCCAGTGGCGCAGGTCAGAGGCCCGCACATTGAACCATTCAGCAATATAGCCCAGATTGTCGCCGTTTTTAACCGTATAATTTATTCTTGCCCTTCCCGCAGGCGGATCAGGAGTATAAGCAGACCTTCCCGGAGTTACTGCCAGATGTTCGCGAGACAGGTACTTATCGGCCATGTATTCATAAATGCTGTCCTGGTGATCAATAAACCTTGAAGCATGTTCCATTGGGAGCCTCAGGGGATAGGAATGCTCACGGGCTGGAATTATGTCACGCCGGTACTGGGGATTCATATCTTTTAACATATCTAACGGCAAATCAAGTACCTCTGCAACCTGCATCAGGTGCAGTTCACGGTTTACCATTATTGTATCGGCAGGTAGAGGGAACTCTGTGGCAACAGGAACAAGCTTATGTTCCCTGTAATAGGTCATCGCATAGGTGGCTGCGATAAATGCGGGTACATATCCCCGGGTCTCCCTCGGAAGATAATAATATATTTCCCAGTAATTTCTCGATCCGCCTGCCCTTCTGATAGCCCTGTTGACATTACCGGGGCCACAGTTATAAGCTGCCAGGGCAAGAGTCCAGTCATCATATATCCCGAAAAGATCTTTCAGATATCTGGCGGCCGCATGAGTCGAGGCAAGAGGATCATGGCGTTCATCAACAAAAGAATTCATAGTAAGGTTGTACATTCTTGCCGTTCCAAACATAAACTGCCACATCCCCCTGGCACCGGCACGTGAAACAGCACGGGGATTAAGGGCGGATTCTATCACAGGCAGATACCTGAGTTCATTAGGCAAATCGTAATAATCAAGCACCTCCTCGAAAACGGGAAAATAGTAATCGGTAAGTCCCAGCATTACCTCCACCTGCTCCCTCCTGTTTTTGGTATAAACATCAATGTAATTCCTGACAATCCTGTTAAAGGTCATATCAATTACAGAAATGATATTGCCCAGCCTGTGCATATATACTGAGTCGGGAAAATGGGGAACTACCAAACCGGCAGTGTCGGGGTCTTCATTACTATTACCATGAAACGTGGCATTTTTGACATACCAGATATTGACCAGGCTATCCAGGTTTCTTTCAAAATTCAGATCAATGGTATCATCAGTTGCATGAGTTCTTCCACCATTCTGGGCAATGGACAGGGAACAGACGCAAAAGTGAAAGAGCAAAACAATTAACGTTGTTAGCAGTATCTTCATTTTAATATGTATTTACCTGGTAAAGATATTAAAAATTCACACTGAAACGAATACCCATTCCGGTTTGCTTACCAATATTGCCCGGCATTGCCCGGTCCGGCACATGAAAAGAGGGACCTATTTTCATGCCAAGGTCCTCACTTACATCAAATTCAAACAAATGCGCATCGACAGTTGCATCAATAATATTTAAAACATAAAACAATGTGGTCCAGATCACTGTGCGGTCCCGTTGCCTCCTGTAATAATCCTTAAACCTGGTTATTACTTCATCAGTATATCTGGCATCACCCGCAAACTCATCGATTGTTTCAGGATTGCCATCAACACGAAAATCTATGGCATTTCTGTAGCGGACAAATTCTTCATGAGCAAACATAGTATACCAGGTAAGCCCGGCAAAGCCTGCATAAACTATGGGGACTTTCCAGTATTTGCGGTTATACACCTGGCCCATTCCAGGAAGAACAGCAGAATACATTGCCGCCTTGGCGGGATCCGGTTTAAACCCTTCTTCTGATTCCTTAACCTGCAGATTATTATTAACATACAGAGAATCCTCCTGTGGAAAAGCTTCCCAGGTATTAATCAGCAATAATGACTGAATGAGCAGTGATAAAATAAAAATTCCTGATTTACTGTTCAAGGCACCGTTTTGTTGAGATACTTCAAAATAACGCAGAGTTAGGTATTTAAGTATTCAACTTGTCAAGTAATCCAACTATCCTTTCGAGCTCCTCATTGGATTTGAAAGGAATTACTATTTTACCCTTCCCCTTTTCATTACGCCTGAATTCAACGTTGGCACCGAAAAAACCAGCCAGATGATCGCGCAGGGTGCCGTATTCACCGGGATCGGATTTGAGTGGTGAGGGTTTATCCGGTTCCTCGGGTTTTTCTTTACTGTAATTACGCACCAGTTCTTCAACTTTCCGGACTGACAGATCATTGTTGATGATCTTATGATAAAGGTCAATTTGTCCTTCCGGATCATCTATATTGATGATTGATCTGGCATGTCCCATGCTGATTTGCCGGTGCTTAATGCCAAGCTGTATCTCTGCAGGCAATTTAAGCAGCCGCAGGTAATTGGCTACAGTAGACCGTTTCTTACCAACCCTTTCACTCAGAGTCTCCTGTGTAAGGTTGCATTCATCCATAAGACGCTGGTAACTTATAGCAACTTCAATGGCATCAAGGTCCTCTCTCTGGATATTTTCAACCAGAGCCATTTCAAGCAGCGCCTGATCGTCGGCAGTCCTGATAAAAGCAGGAATAGTCTTCAGTCCAACAATATTTGCAGCCCGGAACCTTCTTTCTCCGGCAATCAGCTGATATTTTCCATCATCCTTATATCTGACACTCACCGGTTGAATGATACCAAGTTCCCTTATCGAAGCTGCAAGTTCCTGCAGGGACTCTTCTTCAAACCGCGTCCGGGGTTGAAAGGGGTTAGCTTCTATAAGGCCGATATCTATCTCGTCCTGTCCGGAGCGGGCAGGGTTATCCCTTTTGCGTGGTTCTTCATCAGTGATCAGTGCACTGAGGCCCCTGCCCAAAGCATTTTTCTTTGCAGCCATATGTTTCCTTTATGATTTATCAAAAATTATTCAATTATTTTGTCGGCCTCGCTAATCCTGGTTTTTTCATTTTTCTGCAGTATCTCTCTTCCAAGGTTGAGATAATTTACCGCTCCGGTGGAATTAATATCATACATCAGTACCGGTTTGCCAAAGCTTGGAGCCTCACTAAGCTTGATGTTTCTCTGAATAATTGTTTCGAACACCATCTGCTGAAAATGCTTTTTAACCTCATCCACTACCTGGTTTGAGAGCCGCAGCCTTGCATCATACATTGTAAGCAGGAACCCCTCAATAGCAAGTGTGGTATTAAGCCTGTTCTGAACAATTTTTATAGTATTCAACAACTTCCCTAATCCTTCCAGCGCAAAATACTCACACTGAACAGGTATCAAAACCGAATCGGATGCAGTAAGTGCATTCAGGGTAATTAGGCCGAGAGAGGGAGAGCAGTCAATCAGAATAAAATCATACTTATCTTCAATTTTTTCTATAACCTTTTTAAGGATCTGTTCACGGTCCGGCAGATTTGTCATCTCGATCTCGGCACCGACAAGGTCTATATGCGAGGGCATGAGATCGAGTTTTTCAACTTCAGTATTAAGCAATATACCGTTCGGATCAAGATCATCTATAAGACACTCATATATACTGGTTTTGATTGTCCGGATGTCAAAGCCCATACCCGAGGTTGCATTTGCCTGCGGGTCGGCGTCAATAAGTAGCACTCTCTGCTCCAGTACGGCCAGGCTGGCGGCAAGATTAATTGCTGTGGTAGTTTTCCCAACGCCACCTTTCTGATTAGCCAATGCAATAACTTTCCCCATCTAAGATTTATTTTTTAAAAGGTTCAGCACAATATTAAAAAAATTATTATGATTTCCGGCCAAAAATACAACTTAAATGGCAGAACTGCTCAATGAGTCCGAAACAGAGTTTTGAACAATAAAACCGGGGTTTTCAACACTTTATTAACAACCGTTCCGGAAATAACTCATTTGCAATCCAATGTCATAAAACTCATTCCACCCATCGCGCAAAATTTGTTAATAAATAGATCTGTTATTTTCCGCAACTTTCCATGATATTCAGGTTCACAAAAGTGATGCGTTTTGATTTCCAGAAGATGAATAGTTGTTTGAGAAATTAAAAAAAAAGCATAGGTTTGACCCGGCACGAGAAAGGCAGGCAGGACATGAATTATCTGAATAATTTATATTGAAGATCACTGACTCAATAAAATTTTTTAATATAGTTAATGGTAACTGAAACTGAAAAAGAGACCCTGGTCATTATAAATCCAAATGCCGGCAGACGAAGGGGTGAAAAAGACTGGGATGAAATATCAGCATTACTTAAGAAAGCTGGATTTAACTACAAAGCCGTCTTTACACAGTATCCCCGGCATGCTATAGGTATTTCCGCCTCTCATATCAAAAAAGGATATAAAAACCTGATTGTAGTGGGTGGCGATGGAACAATGAATGAGGTTATTAATGGCATCTTCAGTCAAAACCGCTATCCTACCACAGAGATATCACTTGGCATGATCACTGTAGGCACAGGAAATGACTGGGCGCGTATGTTCAATATTCCCGGAGGTTATGCAGAAGCAATATCTGTCATAAAAAGAAACAATGGCTTTGTTCAGGATGCAGGGGTAGTAAAATATTACCAGGGAATAGAACAGAAATGCCGCTATTTTGTCAACATAGCCGGAATAGGCTTTGACGCACTGGTAGTTAGCAAAACCAACAAGATGAAAGAAAATGGGAAAGGCGGAGCCTGGACCTACCTTAAGAGCATTATCATTAGTTTAATGAAATACCGCCATACCAGGACAAAAATAAGAATAGACAATCATGAAATAAGTAATGATGTATTTAATATCAGTATAGGTATCTGCAAGTATAATGGCGGTGGAATGATGCAACTTCCCCATGCAGTGGCAAATGATGGGTTTTTTGATGTCACTGTCATTAATAAAATTAAAAAGCACGAAGTCATACTGAACCTTAAAAGACTATATAACGGAACAATAACCAAACACCATACTGTTGAATCTTACAAGGGGAAATCCATTTTTATTGATTCCGAACCAATCATACACCTTGAAACAGATGGTGAATCACTTGGCCATAGTCCATTTATCTTTGAGATCATTCCGCGGAGCATAAAGATACTGACTACCGAAACTGTCTGACAGGTAATCTGATGATGGCCCGGGAAGGGACTATTCCGGCATCATTTCTATTTCAAATAACCTCGGCCAGTTCTTCCCTGTAACAAATAGCCGGTCGTTCCCAGAATCATAGGCTATTCCGTTAAGTACATCAAGGTCAGGATGACGGTACCGCCGGTCCAGCAACCCGGTCAGATCAATAATCCCGGTTACTTTCCCGGTTTCACGTTCAATAATAACAATTTCATCAGTGCCGAAGACATTTGCATATATCTTTCCATCAATAAACTCAAGTTCATTCAGATTTCCGACTCTGCCTTCATTATCGTATACTTCAATGCGATCAGTTTCCGAAAAATACTGTGGCTCCAACACATATATATAGTTAGACCCGTCACTCTTCAACAGGTTCTGACCGTCACTGGTCAGTCCCCATCCTTCACTCTCATAAGCAACCTTCCTTAACACATCAAAGGTTTCTTTATCATAAATAAATCCTACCCTGGATTTCCATGTCAGCTGGTAAAGCTTATCATCATGAATACAAAGTCCCTCACCAAATAATTCACGGTCAAGATTAAGGCTACGCAGAATCCGGCCTGTTTCAAGATCGACTTTCCGTAATGTTGACCGGCCATACTGACCGGTTGATTCATAAAGGTAACCTGACTCATAAACAAGGCCCTGTGTGAAAGCCTTCATGTCATGAGGATAGCTGTTTATTATCCTGTAGGTATACACGTCGGGAACTATATCAGATTTAAAAACAATACTCAAAGAATAAATATCCTGATTTCCATCTTCAAAATCAACAATCAGACGCAACCGGCGATTACCCACAGGCTGACCAGAAGAATCCCAGGAAATAACCCCGGGTATATCACCAGAGCAGGAAACATTTTCATTATCTACCTTTAATTCTGATGAAGATACCCTTCCGGCATCTTCATCAAGTGAGACATCGATCTCTATAATGTCACCTGCAGAGAATACTTCACCATCAGAGGGGGAGATAATTCTTCCGGATGGCTCAGTCGGGGTATCCGCTGATTGCTGAAGCCGGGTATCAGAATCCTTATCTGAACCTTTTGAGTTACCATTTCCGGCACATCCACCAAGGAAACTGAAAACCACAATAAAAAAAAAGTATAATAGCAACATCTCCTTAATAAAGTTATTCTGAATCATCACAAATATACATTAAATTTATTCAGCCAAAACTATTCACAGACGGATGAAAAAATTCATTTCCCCCTATCTGGTTGCTTTACCTGAGATGGTTCATCTGACTCCAAATAACCTTTGCCAGAAAGAGAAATTATTTTTTGGTTTTTCTTCGAACCGCAGACTTTCTTCTGCACTCTGTCCGGAATTGAGCATCTGCCATACTTTGCTCCAGCCGGGAAATCCTCCGATGTTCCTGTCGTCGATAAATACATGTGCATGGATTTTCCTGCTTATGGTGGAATCATATTTCTCCTCAGGAAAACTGCTGTTTACAGCATAGAATTCTATTCCGTTTTTCCTGCAAAATTCAACAGCATCGTCAAGTTCGGAACCGGTCCTGTATGTCCACAATATTATCTGATGCTGCCGTTTCTGTAATTCTCTTAATGTTTCAAAGGCAAACAACATAGGTTCACCTATATCGGGATAATCATCATTTACAATAGTTCCGTCAAAATCAACAGCAATCTTCATGAGAATAAATTATGGTTTTCGTGTTTATTATTTTTATTTAATACAGCTAAAATCACCCTTCATCCCGGTTAAAAACATATCTCAGGGAGAATATATTCGAATAGAGTGTTATGTTCTGTGGTGAAATATTACTCATTGCATAATCAATATAAAAGTTGCCAAGATGAATTCCTACTCCTGCAGAAGGATCTGCTGTCAATCTCTTTTCTCCACCAAATTCGGTAACTCGTTGCAAATTGCCAAGACCTGACCTGAAATAAACAATTCCCCCATAATTGATTTCTATCCCAGCCACAGGTTCTGCAACGGCAAAACCTGTGCTAAATAATGATGAACTTTTGCCGGAAAAGGATAAGGAAGCATTTATTTCTGCAACAACAGAGATCTTTCCGGAGAAAGAAAAAGTCCTTGCTACCCCAAGATATAGACGTGGCAATGTAAGTTCCAGCGAATTTTCAGGAGGAAGATTAAAAACTGAATCTGCAACCCCGATAGTCAGTTTATCTTCATTGAATTGCCAAACATTAAATGTACTCGTGGCATCACGGACAACCGCCCCGATTATCCAGTCCTCAAATGAATACCTGGCCGCAGCATCAATACCGAAACCCCAGGCGGAAGCAAATTCGCCTGTAAGCCGTCTGATGATTTTCAGATTCCCTCCAGCATCAAGTCCGTCAATTCCGCTTGATCGCGAATATGAGATCATCATAGCATAATCAGCTACAGAGAATGAACTTATCCTGTCATAACTCATATTTCCATCTCCGTCTATCAGTTCCGTGGTGTTTGGAATATCATCAACTCCATATCTCAGCACAGAAACACCAATGGCACTTTCTTCGTCAAGCTTGGCTGCCACACCTATATGATCAAATTTAGCAATACCCGCAAAATACTGGGCATGCATAAGGCCTGCCTGGTATTTTCCGGAAAGCTTTACCAGTCCGGCAGGGTTCCAGTAAGAAGCAGTAACATCATCTGCCGTAGCTACAAAAGCCTTTCCCATACCAATAGATCTGGCCCCCACACCAACATTCAAAAATTCATTGGAATACTTGGCAGTCTGCGCTATGGCTGCAACTGGCATTAAACACAGCAATACAACAACAATGAATTTTATATATAATGATTCTGTCAATACAAATAAATATAAATATCTCTGAATACCATGCAAACTATCAATTTTAACTTATTTTTGCAATATTTATTGTAAAATAAGATCGATCTACTTTAAGCTGATTAAAAATATTTATGATGACCAGACCGATAAAATACGTTAAAAAAAGCATCCCTTCCGTTTTCACCATGTTCAACATGTTATCCGGATGTGCGGCCATTCTGCTCAGTTTTCATGATATAGCACTAGCCGGAATTATGATACTGGTAGCCGGGGTTTTCGACTTTATTGAC
>CAZFOO010000008.1:37500-72323 GCA_964520585.1 uncultured Bacteroidales bacterium | reverse complement strand
CGTCCTGGTTTGCGTGAGTATCGTGACACATTCCCTGTAATAGAAGGAATGTTGCTATAGCAAACGGCAATATCAAAGGTTTGTTAATAATCTTATTCATTCGTATAAAGTATAGTTAGCAATCTGTTTAACAATATGTTAATAATGCATAGTTCGGTTATTTTGCTTTTCAATCCATGGATCACCCATGTTTTTTATTGACAATGGGACGATTCATCATTAATCAATATTTTTAAAAGTTGTTACTTGCCTGTAGGCTCTATGCAAGAAAATCTGATGGTATATGACGTATCCTGTCAATATCCCTTATCTTGTCAGCTATATCAAATCCCCTGGAACATTTTACTTTACATTCATTACAGTTGCTGCAGGCATCTCCTGTAATTTCCAGTGAATCCATTGTGGAACGGGCAAGTGCAAGATCCTTGTAGCCGTATGCATACATATATGAACGCATAATGTCTGGTACAGGTAATTTTTGCGGACACTGATCGAGGCATTTTTCACACCCAAAACAGAACATGCCGGTTTGGGCCTGATCAAGTCTCAGGTCCTGAATTTCTTGTTCGGACAGGCTTATATCCTGGTTTACCTCGAAGTTATCCTCCAGTTCATTAAATGCCGTAACTCCCGGAATTGAGGTGTGAATATTTTCATTTTGCAGGGCATATTTTAGTGCTGCCTTTGTGTTTATCGGGTCCTGACGTTCCTTGTCCCAGTAAGCGCCTGCCATGGTCTTCATTGCAACAACTCCCAACCCGGCCTGATTCGCCTCGGCAATAGCCTGTTGAATGTCTGAGAGATTATCCATGGTGAAATTATAAGCAGGGCATACCACGTCATAAATATTGCTTTCTATTGCAGCCCTGATGACTTCAGGTTCATTTGAATGTGTTGTAACACCTACAAATCTTGCTCTTCCCTGGTCACGGAGTTTTGTTAATGCGGCAAGATAGTTCTCATTGAGTGTACCTTCACGTGAAGATTGGGCATGGAGATAAAGTATATCCACGTAATCCATCTGCAATCTTTTCAGGCTGGTCTCAAACTGGCCAATGAATTCATCAACTGTCAGGTTCTGGCCTCTGGGATTAACCTTGGTTGCTAAATAAAAAGAGTCCCTTGATCTCTCTTTCAAGAGTTTACCGAGCATCTCCTCATTTCTTCCATTCTGGTACCCGTGTGCGGTATCCAGAAATTTCATTCCCCCATCCAGAGCCATAGTCACAATTCTTGGATTGTCAACGCGCATGACGCCCAGATTAACCACTGGTAATTTCATCCCGGTCCTTCCAAGTGTGCGGTGTATTATGCCATTGGCTTTCTCTGAAGGAGCAGTCCTCATTGATGCTGCGTTTACCGTACCTCCCCCTGCAAGGAGTCCGCCAGCCGCCCCGGCCGCAGTTAATTTCAGGAAGTATCTTCTGTCGAGTGACTTTTTCATAGGTATATGTTTAGATTTGTGTCTATTAATATATGATAATTTAAATTATCTTTTTGATCTGGAATGTCTTATATTGCTATTAAGATGGAAAATTACTAAATTATTGCTATAAAGTGAAGATTATGCTATCAATACAGATCTGGATTAAATCCATTTAAGAGTGCTTTAATTAATTTCCTTTATAATAAACATATGATCAAAATCATATATGTTAAGCAACAGTCTTCCTTACTTTGGTTAATAAAACAGTTTATATTTGTCTTTAGTTAATCTTTATAATCCTGCCTTTTGACTATGGTAATATCCTGGCAGGGATCAATCTGATTTTGATCATTACGGAATACCACTTTTCCGGAAAATGTTTGAATAAAATGGAAAATACACCCCTAAATGCTGAGATTGTAAATGAAATGATCGGGCAAAGTAATCTGCCCTCTCTGGGCAGGGCAAATATCCGTGATCTTGTAAGGCTGGTTAACCAGATTGAGAAAGCAACGGGTGAGAAATTTGTCAGGATGGAGATGGGAGTTCCCGGACTGAGTCCTTCGCGTATTGGTTTGGATGCCGAGATCGAAGCCCTGAATCAGGGTGTAGCATCGGGTTATCCGATGATCGAAGGGGTTGAGGGATTAAAAAATGAGGCATCCCGGTTTATTAAAATGTTTATGAACCTGGATATTGGTCCCGAATACTGCATACCAACTGTCGGGTCAATGCAGGCAAGCATGGCTGCTTTTATGACAGCAGGACGTGCAGACATTAAAAAAGATACCGTTTTGTTGATAGATCCCGGATTTCCGGTTCACAAACAGCAATTGAAGATACTGGGACTAAAATATGAATGTTTTGATGTATACCAGTTCAGGGGAGAGAAATTAAGGGAAAAGCTTGAATCCTTTTTTAAAGCCGGAAACATAAGCTCTGTTATATATTCCAATCCAAATAATCCCTCGTGGATTTGTTTTTCAGAAAAGGAACTGGAAATAATCGGGGAACTTGCCAATAAATACGATGTTATTATCCTTGAAGATCTTGCTTATTTTGGGATGGATTTCAGGAAGGACCTTTCGGTTCCCGGTCAGCCTCCTTACCAGGTCTCTGTGGCTAATTATACATCAAATTATATTTTACTATTCTCCAGTTCAAAAGTTTTTAGCTATGCCGGACAGAGAACGGGGTTGATTATCATTTCGGGGGACCTGTTTGACAGGAATTATGCCGGACTGACAAGGTTTTATTCATCTGAAAAATTTGGATACGCACTTGTTTACGGGTCATTGTATTCTCTTTCGGCCGGCACAAATCACTCTTCACAATACGGACTTGCCGCCATGCTTAGGGCCTCAAGTGACGGAGAATATGACTTCGTTGAAAATGTCAGGGAATATGGTGAAAGGGCAGCTATTATGAAAGGGATATTCAAGGAATATGGATTCAGGATTGTCTATGATATGGATGAAGATCTGCCGGTTGGGGATGGTTTTTACTTTACTGTTTCATATCCGGGTTTTACCGGTGGTGAACTGCTTGAGAAACTACTTTATTATGGAATAAGTGCAATATCTCTTGAAATAACCGGAAGTTCAAGGAGCGAAGGGCTTCGCGCATGTGTTTCCCAGGTTTCGCGTGAACAGATGCCTGTCCTTGAGGAGCGGTTGAAGAGCTTTCGCAGGCATCATAATATAGCATGATTATACCGGTTGGAAATAATCATTAGGGTATTTTGTTTTTTAATGACTAATTTTGAAAATCGTAGAAACTGCAACAATGTGCTAAAAAAAGACAGAATAAAATGGCTAAATTTAAGGGATCCATAGTAGTTGACCGGGAGAGATGCAAGGGATGCGAAGTTTGCCTGGCAGCCTGTCCCACCGGAGTAATACAGATGACCCGCGAAGTAAATGCCAAAGGTTTCCATATTGCTTATATGGAAAATCCCGATGCATGTATTGGATGTGCAAATTGCGCAATTGTGTGTCCCGACGGAGTTATCACCGTATATAAAAAAAGACAGCCGGAAAATCAAAAGCAGTCCGGCGAGGGAGGATGATACCGGTCTGCATCAATTAAGAAAAGCTGAACTGACTACAGTTTAATATATCCTGGATTTAAATATATTTATTGGTAATGAAGGAACTAAAACTGATGAAAGGAAATGAGGCCATAGCTGAAGCTGCTATCCGCTCAGGAGCCGATGCTTATTTCGGTTATCCGATAACCCCACAGTCTGAAGTGCTGGAATATCTGATGGCAGAGAAGCCTCATGAACGGACTGGTATGGTTGTTCTTCAGGCTGAAAGTGAAGTAGCAGCTATTAATATGGTTTATGGAGGTGCTGGTTGCGGCCGCAAAGTGCTCACATCATCATCAAGCCCCGGAATTAGTCTTAAACAAGAAGGTCTTACCTACATTGCAGGTGCAGAACTACCATGCCTGGTGGTTAATGTGGTGAGGGGCGGGCCGGGTCTGGGTACCATACAACCTGCACAGTCCGATTATTTCCAGGCAGTAAAGGGAGGAGGACACGGTGATTATCATTTGATAGTGCTTGCACCTTCATCTGTACAGGAAATGGCCGATTTTGTTGAGCTTGGATTTGATCTTGCTTTTAAATACAGGAACCCGGCAATGATACTTACTGATGGTGCTCTTGGCCAGATGATGGAGAAAGTATGGCTTAAAGAACAGAAACCAAGGATAACTGAGTTTCCTGCCTGGGCAACAACTGGAAAAACAGATGACCGGGAAAGAAATATAATAACTTCACTTGATCTTGATTCTGCCAGACAGGAACAGTTCAACCTTAAGCTGCAGGCTAAGTACAGGAAAATGGAGGAAGAAGAGGTCAGATTTGAGATTACAGATCATGAAGATGCTGAATATTTGCTGGTAGCCTATGGAACCAGTGCAAGGATTTGTCAGAAATCTGTGCAGATTGCCAGAGAGAAAGGAATAAAGGCCGGATTGCTCAGACCCATCACTTTGTTTCCTTTCCCTAAAAAACCTCTTAAGGAGATAGCACCAAGACTAAAAGGCATCCTTTCTGTTGAAATGAGTGCCGGGCAAATGGTTGAGGATGTGCAGCTCGCGGTTAACGGCCGGGTAAGGGTTGAGCATTATGGAAGGATGGGAGGTATTATTCCTTCTCCAGATGAGATTGTAGAGGCTTTGGAAAATATATTTATTAAATGAGATGATCATGGCAGAAAGTATTAGAACTGAAGATATTGTAAAGGAAGAGAACCTGGTCTATAGAAAATCATCGGTTTTAACCGGTAATGTAATGCATTATTGTCCGGGTTGCGGACATGGAACAGCCCACCGGCTTATTGCCGAAGTTATTGAGGAGATGGGGATACAGTCGGAAACCATAGGGATTACTCCTGTAGGCTGTGCCGTGCTTATGTATAATTATCTGGATATAGATATGCAGGAAGCAGCCCACGGACGGGCACCGGCTCTTGCTACAGCAGTTAAAAGACTTATGCCCGAAAAGTATGTTTTTACTTATCAGGGAGACGGAGATCTTGCTGCCATTGGTACAGCTGAAACCATCCATGCTTGCAACCGTGGTGAGAATATTGCTGTTTTTTTTATCAATAATGGTATTTATGGTATGACCGGGGGACAAATGGCTCCAACTACTCTTGTGAATATGAAATCATCAACATCACCTTACGGCAGGGATGCTGAGATGATGGGAAATCCCCTGAAGATCACCGAGCTGGTTGCCAGTCTGCCCGGAACTTATTATGTAACACGACAGGCAGTTCATACACCCATAAATGTGCGCAAAACCAAAAAGGCTATCCGAAAGGCTTTTGAAAATCAAAAACTTAAAAAAGGGCTGTCGCTGGTTGAAATTGTTTCCAATTGTAACTCAGGATGGAAGATGCCACCTGTGCAGGCCAATAAGTGGATGGTTGAAAATATGTTCCCTTTCTATCCGATTGGTGATATTAAAACAGATGGTAAACTGGGGCATAAAGAATAAAATCAGAATATCATGACCGAAGAAATTATTATTGCCGGTTTCGGGGGACAAGGAGTACTCTCCATGGGGAAGATACTGGCTTATTCAGGTATTATGCAGGATCAGGAGGTAAGTTGGATGCCTTCCTACGGGCCCGAAATGAGGGGTGGGACGGCGCATGTTACCGTAATAGTCAGTGATGAGCGTATCAGTTCACCTATCATAAACAAGTTTGATACTGCGATAATACTTAATCAGCAGTCTCTCGACAAATTCGAAGGAGCCGTGAAACCCGGGGGCATACTTATTTATGACGGCAATGGAATAACCCGGCATCCCGAACGCACCGATATAAATGTTTACAGGGTTGATGCTGCTGAAGAGGCCTCAAAAATGGAGTCTTCCAAAATATTCAACATGATTGTTCTGGGAGGTTATTTAAAAGTCAGGCCTATTATGAATATTGAAAATGTAGTCAAAGGACTTGCAAAATCATTGCCTGAAAGGCATCATGCCCTGATCCCGTTAAATGAAAAAGCCATTAAAAGAGGAATGGAGATCATAGACCAGTTGCACGAGGCTTCATAATTATATGATATCCCTCCGGCAGTCAATAGAGGATCTATTGATATAGCCTGTTCTTTATTATATATTCATATATTCCGGAAGGAACAAATGCCCTCATGTTTTTTCCCTCGTGTAAAGATTTCCGGATAAAGGAAGAGGATATTTCCATTACCGGGGCGTCTACTATTCTTGCATTATTGAAAAGTCTCAATCCTTCATTATCAGTGTTGGGTCTTGGGTAAAACATGAAATTGCATTCTCTTACCAGTGTCCTGCCCCCTTTCCACTTATATATGCTGTTTAAATTATCGGTTCCCGTAATTATGTGAAATACCCTTTCCGGGAAGTCCATGCCGAGCTTTTTCATTGTGTCAAGGGTATAGGAGGGCAAAGGCATGTCAAATTCTATGTCGGATGCAATTATACTATCGAAGTTTGCGGTCGCGATCCTGACCATGTTAAGTCGCGCTGAAGGACTTGCAAGGTTTTTTCTTTGTTTAAAAGGGTTTTGTGGACTGACGATGAACCATATTTCCTGCATAGATTCAAATTCTTTCATATAGGAAGCAATGGCTATATGACCTATGTGTATGGGATTGAATGATCCGAAAAGTAAACCTGTTTTGATCATAAATAATTGGTTTATAAGGACCTCTTTAAAAAACCGGTTACTATAGCGTGGACTTCCTTTTTTGCCTGTTCCAGGTCGTCGTTCACGATCAAAGCATCAAATCCGGTTGAATATTTCATTTCATCAACAGCCTTTCCAAGCCTTTTATCAATGTCATCTTTGCTTTCTGTTGAACGTTTCATAAGCCGTTTTTTAAGTTCTTCAATTGAAGGAGGCATAATAAAAACAGCAAGGGCCCTGCTACCGTATTGTTTTTTTATATTAAGTCCGCCAACTACATCAACGTCAAATACAACATTCCGTCCTTCTGCCCATATTCTGTCAACTTCGCTCTTAAGCGTACCGTAAAAATGATCCTGATATACTTCCTCCCATTCAATAAATTCATCATTTTTTATTTTTTCCCTGAATTCCCTGGCAGAAACAAAATAATAATCCCGGCCATCCACCTCGTGTGGCCTTTTAGGCCTGCTGCACGCTGAAACTGAAAAATCCAGTCCGGGAAGCCTGGAAAGAAGATATTTGACAAGTGTGGTCTTCCCTGCGCCGGAGGGTGCTGAAATAATTATGAGTTTGCCCTGCATTACAAAATATTTAACGATTGCTCCTTGATCTTCTCCAGCTCATCTTTCATTTGTACAACCAGTTTCTGGATATTAAAATCATTTGCTTTTGATCCTATAGTGTTGATCTCTCTTCCTATCTCCTGGGTGATAAAACCAATTTTTTTTCCGGAAGGTTCTTCGGAATTGAGTGTTTCCCTGAAATATTCAATATGGTTTAATAATCTTACCTTCTCTTCAGTAATGTCAAGTTTTTCGAGATAATAGATTACTTCCTGTTCAAAGCGGTTCCGGTCCACGCTGTTGTTATTAAAAAATTCTTTCATGTTTTGCTGCAATCTGCCGCGAATATTTTCTATCCGCTTCTTCTCAAAAGGGTTAATCTCTGAAAGGTTTCTTTCAATTGAGGTGATCCTGCTTTCCAGATCGGTTTTCATGGCTTCTCCTTCCTGTATCCTGTAACTATCCAATTGTTCAATAGCAGAAAGAAAGGTGCTGTAAACATCATCCCATTCCTTTTCATCTGGTTCAAGTTTTTTGCTGGTAAGGGTGTCGGGCAAACGCATGGCTAATTTCATCATTTCCAGCGGACTGTAGTCACCCATTCCAAGCTCTTTACCAGTTTCATGCAGTTGCTCCACATATTGTTTTACTACACCGGTATTAATTACCGGAATATTATCAATGCCTTTGCTGTCGATAAAAATTGAGAGGTCTGTTTTGCCCCTTTTAAGAACTGACGCTATTTCATTCCTCATTATAGTTTCCCTGTCCCTGTAAATCGCAGGAATTTTGGTATTTAGATCCAGCTGTCTGCTGTTCAGCGAACGTAATTCAACGGTAATTTTTTTTTCAGCCGTCTCACATTCAGCTTTGCCGAATCCTGTCATTGACCTGATCATCTTTTTGTTGTTTTTCTTAATATTTGCTTATGATTATCTGTTTGCCGGGATTACTTTGTAGTTTGTTCATTTAACCATATGCTAAAGTATTATTTTTTTGTATAAAATAAGACCGGAAGTTTTTTATATTCTCTTGTGTTGATATTTTGTCGGGTCGGTTTCACATGCAACCGGTTTATCATTTTTTCTGCGCTAAATTTTTAATTATGACCCTTCTCATGCTGTATTCTCTTTATAATTGATGACCCCCTTCGATTTCCATCTCCCTGTTAAATAATATAAATAGGAAAGAAGCATCCCGGAAACCCATCCTATGGGAATGGCCCACCATATGCCGGTCTCCCCCATAGTTGATGATAAAAGAAAGGCCAGGGGAATGCGGACTACCCAGAGGGAAACCAGTGTAATAAACATAGGTACAATGGTGTCGCCTGCTCCGCGCATTACCCCGCCTATGACGAACATTCCCGTAAATGTAATGTAAAACGGACTGACAATATTAAGATATCTGGTGCCCGTCATAACCACAAGGGGATCGGGGGTGAAAAAACCCATTATTTGGTTTCCGAACAACAGTACGACCGCTGTAACACCCAGAGAAACAAGTCCGCCCATAAAAAGGGTGGATCTTAGTCCGGTTTTCACACGTTCAAATTTCCCTGCGCCGATATTCTGGCCGGTAAAACTGGTTACTGCCATGCCAAAATTCATTGCAAACATTGCTGCCAGTGAGTCTATCCGTTGTGCAACAGAATATGCTGCTATAACATTGGTGCCGAATGTATTGACTATTCCCATCAGTGCCATCATGCCCAGGGCAACAAATGTATGCTGGAATCCGGAAGGAAGTCCGATCCTGAGACTTTGTATAAATATGCTCCTGTCAAAAACCCATCCGGTAAATGAAAAGTGGATAATGTCATGAGTCTTGTTAAGATATATGATAGCTGTAACAAAAGCGCCGCCCTGGGCAATAACCGTGGCAAGAGCCACCCCGGCAACCCCCCAGCCAAATACAAGTATGAACAGTAAATCAAGGCCAATATTGACAAGGGAAGCCAGAATCAGAAAATACAACGGCGTTTTGGAGTCGCCCAGTCCCCGTAACACGGCACTGGTACCATTGAAACCGAAAAAAACGATCATGCCTGCCAGATATACGGTCAGGTAGGTTTTTGCTTCTGGCATTATTTCTTCAGGTAACTGAAGCAATCTGAAAATATCTTCTGTAAAATATATTCCTGCAACAGAAACGAAAACAGAGGCAATAAAAGTAAATATATACATCGTATCAATTGCACGCTTCACATTTTCGTAATCCTTTGCACCAAAGTATTGGGCAATGATTATCGTTACACCGGTTGCAATTCCTATTATCAGTGATATCAGAGCAAATATTACGGGGAAAGAGGCCCCCACGGCAGCAAGGGAGTCTTTTCCAAGGAAATTTCCTACTACCAGACTGTCCACTATGTTATACAATTGCTGGAACACATTCCCGATAAGCATGGGAACGGCGAATCTGAAAATCATGCCTCCTTCTTTGCCTTTTGTAAGATCTTTCATGCAATGATTATAATCCGGCTCTTTTACTTAATATTTCCTGCAGTGTCTGCTGGTTAAAAAAAACAGGTCCCGCCTGCCGGAGACCTGTTTCCATGGTCTTTATGCTTATGTAATTGCTCTATTCCAGTCCCCTCTGCCTTAACAAGGGGCCTATCTCAGGTTCCCTGCCCCTGAAATTAACATACAGGTCCATAGGGTTACGGGTGCCGCCTCTTTCTAGTATATTAACCCTGAAACTCTCCGCAGTTTCCCTGTCAAATAGATCCGTCTCCAGGAATGCTTCAAATGCATCGGCATCAAGTACACCTGACCAGATATAGCTGTAATAGCCTGCTGAATATCCTCCGCTGAATATATGGCTCAGGTATGTGCTTCTCCAGCGTGGGACTATTTCAGGAATCAGGCCAACTTCATTCATTGATTCAGTCTCAAACTCAACAGGAGAAATATCTTTCTTTTCCTTCAAAGTGTGATAGTCCATATCCAGCAGAGCTGTGGCAAGGTATTCCACCGTGGCAAAACCCTGGTTAAAATGTCCTGCCTCCGTTATCTTGTCGATTAATTCATCAGGTATAACCTCCCCGGTTTCATAATGCCGGGCAAGCATTTTCATTACCTCGGGATGTCTTGCCCAGTTTTCCATGACCTGGGAGGGAAGCTCCACAAAGTCCCTCGGGACTGATGTTCCGGAAAGGGTGTGATATGTGCAGTCTGACATCAAACCGTGTAAGGCATGGCCAAATTCATGAAAGAAAGTAGTATACTCATCGAAGGTAAGCAGGGAAGGAGCATCGGCTGCCGGCCTGCTGAAATTGCAGTTAATGGTTATTACTGGATGTATGAACTCGCCATCGCGGACAGATTGTTTTCTGAAGCTGCTCATCCAGGCTCCTCCTCTTTTACTTGGCCTGTTGTAATTATCTATATAAAGAATGCCCATATATGAGTCATCCTTGTCAAGCACCTGGTAAACCTCTACATCCTCATGGTATTTTGGAACATCATCAAGTCTTACGAATTGAAGTCCCCATAATTTATTTACCACCATAAAGGTGCCTTTAACAACATTTTCCATTGAGAAATAAGGTCTTGTTTCAGCTTCGTCCAGATCGAATTTTTCTTTCCGCAGCTTTTCGGCATAGTAACGCCAGTCCCACGGCATCAATCTGAAATTATGACCTTCCCTGAATATCATGGACTGCAGCTCGTAGGCCTCCTTCTTTGAAACGGGTAATGCTGCCTCCCATAGCTGTTGAAGAAAGCCGTTCACCCTTCCGGGGCTCTTGGCCATATTCTCTTCAAGAACAAAATCAGCATGAGAGTTATACCCCAGCAAGTTTGCCTTTTCAACCCTGAGGTTTACTATCTGACGGATTATATCTTTATTGTCATATTCATTATCGTTATTGCAGCGGTTTATGTATGTGGTTTTCATTCTTTCCCGCAGCTCACGGTTGTCTGCATAAGTGAGAAAAGGCATTATACTCGGATTATGATGGGTAAATACCCATTTCCCATCATATCCTTTTTCTTTGGCTACCTCTGCTGCAGTGCTGACCAGGTCGGAGGGCAGACCCGAAAGATCTTCCCGGTTGTCGATCACCAGCTCAAAGCTGTTTGTCTCGTCTCTTATATTGTCGCCAAACTGAAGAGTTAGAACCGAAAGCTTCTCGTTAATTTCTCTCAGCCGTCCCTGTTTTTCTCCTTCAAGCAAAGCTCCGCCACGCACAAAGCTTTTATAGGTTTTTTCAAGGAGTTTTTCCTGTTCCGGATTTAAATTAAGCTTATCTATTTGTTCATATACTTTCTTAACACGTGCAAATAAGTCCATGTTCAGCATTATATTGGAGGAATGAGCCGATAATTTCGGGGTCATTTCACGGGCAATATCCTGCAGTTCTTCATTGGTGTGTGAAGAGTTGAGATTGCTGAAAATGCTGTGGATCCCGGTCAGCCGGTATCCGCTGCGATCCAGGGCTTCAATGGTATTGCTGAAATCAGGAGCTTCACTGTTTTGGACAATAGCATCAATTTCCTCATTATGAACCTGCATCGCATATTCAAAGGCAGGAATAAAATGTTCACTGTTTATACTTTCAAAGGGAGGAAGATTGAATGGTGTATTATATTCGGTGAGGAGGGGGTTATCTTCCACCCTGGCAGAGGAGAATGCAAAAGTTACCATAATAATAGAAAGATAGATTATTTTTTTCACGATTAGAGTTATTAAGTTAAACCTTGTTCATTCGCATAAAGTATAGTTATAAATATGTTTTACAATATGTTACGTATTCATGGTTAGGATATTTTGCTTTTCAATCCATGGAACCTTCATGTTTATAGATCTTATTTTGTGTTAAAAATTAACATGAGGGTTTCATCCGCTAAATTACTTATTCTTTCAGATTAAGTCAAATTTAAGCTTGAACATGGTAATTCTTTTCCTGCCCATGAATACCTTTTGTGCCAAGTCTGCTATACCTGCCTTCTGTCCTTTTTTGCTATATCTGGCTTGTATGCCATGTCTGTCTTGGCTGTTTGTTTGCTTTTGTGCTTATATCTCCTGCCTTATTTAGAAACCATTTTAAAGTGAGGATTTTTTATAAATGATTTGTTTCTGCCCGACCTGTATTTACTTGGTTGTGGCATACTAATGCAAATATTTAATAAAAGATATGCTTTTTAAAATTAAAAAATAGTAAAAAGAATGGTATGATAGGTAAAAAATTACCCTAAAAATTTTTGACTATTATAAAATGTGTACTATATTGCGTGTTGAAATTTATAATTATTTTATTAAATGAATCAGGAACCATTTTTCCCTTTACTGGGTAATATTGCGCCAGGACAGCTTAAGGGGATTAAGAAAAAAAGGTTTTTGCAGCAGACCCGGATATTGCGGAATCTGTATGTACATGGATCCGCATCAAATGCCGAAATTGGTAAAAGGCTTAAAATTTCATTACCAACATCTCTTACAATGCTGAATGAGCTTCTGGATAGGGGACTTGTGGATAAAAAGGGGTACGGGAAGTCAAAGGGTGGCAGAAAGCCGGTAATGTATGGTTTGAAGAATAATTCTGTTTTTTCGCTTGGCATACATGTGGAACGCTTCAGGACACATATGGCTATCTATAATAACGAAAATCAGAATATTTCAGGAACAGTTTCCTATTCAAGCGATATTACTGATCCGGGAGGATTTGTTGAGGAGCTTTTCAGAAAGGCTTCAGATCTGGTAGAAGAGACCATGATCAATACCGAAAAGCTTATTTGTGTGGGTATTATAATGCCAGGACTCGTTGATTCTGTCAGGGGAGTGAACCATACCCACCTGAATTTTGATAATCAAACTACCCGGGAAGTACTTGAGGAGAAATTTAACAGGCCTGTCTTTATTGAAAATGATGCGAAGGCAATGGCACATGCTGAACTTCGATTTGGCAAGGCAAAGGGGAAACAGAATGTTCTTATGATATTTCTGGAATGGGGACTTGGTCTTGGTATTATAGTGGACGGGAAAATATACAGGGGGGCTTTGGGATTTGCAGGCGAGCTAAGCCATATACCTGCAATTGATAATGATATTCATTGCCAGTGTGGCAAGCAGGGCTGTCTGGAAACTATTGCTTCAGGTGCAGCCATATCCCGAATGGCCATTGAGGGGATCGATTCCGGTAAAATATCGGTACTGAGAAATCAAAAAGAAAACGGTACACGTAACATCAGTACAAAAGATGTTGTTGAAGCTGCAAACAGTGGAGATCTATATGCTATCAGTATTTTATCTGATGTAGGAATAAACCTTGGGAAAGGGCTTGCCAGCCTTATGCAACTTTTCAATCCCGAGCTGGTTATCCTTTCCGGTAATGTTTGCGAGGCTAAACAATATATCACCACTCCGGTGCAGCAAGCACTTAATACTTATTGTATGCCCCAGATAAGAGAACATACGGGAGTGGAGATTTCGGGACTTGGAAAAAATCATGGTATACTGGGGGCAGTGAGTATGGCTATGGAATATGTCTTTGATCATCCTTTTCTTGTTAAAGGCTATTCCAGGCACAAGAAGACTATTGAAAAGACAGTTATAAAAAAATCTGTTATTTCTAAGTCTTAAAATATAAATGCCTTATGTTCATTTAAAACACAACGAGATTAAAATTATGATGGTTTATAATGTATGAAGCTTATGAATTTAATCAACGGCAAAACGAAGTAAAATGATTATTAATCCGATTAAAATAATGTTTATGAATATTTTAATACTTGTCAACTACAATTTAAATAATTACTTTTTTTTAACAACTACTCTAATTTAAATCCTAAAACCTTTTAATCTATGAAACAATTGAATTATATGCTTTTAGCATTTCTGTTCATGTTCTCAACTGCTCTATATGCGCAGGACAGAACAGTGACGGGTGTTGTGGTCTCTTCGGAGGACGATACACCGCTTCCCGGTGTTAACGTCGTTGTACCTGGCACACAGACAGGAACAATAACTGATATTGATGGTTTTTATACTCTTCAGGTTCCGGCGGACGCACAGGTATTGAGATTCTCTTTTGTCGGGATGGAAACCGTTGAAATGGCTATACCTGATAATAACAGGTTGGATGTTGCCCTTATGCCGGATACTGAAACACTTGATGAAGTTGTGGTTACTGCCCTTGGTATCAGCAGGGAAAGGAAATCTCTGGGATATGCCGCTACCAATGTTACCGGAGATGACGTTGCCGTTTCATCCACCATCAGCCCGGTAAACGCTCTTCAGGGCCGTATATCCGGGGTTGACATTCAGCCTACTGACGGTGGTACTTTTGGAGGAAGCCGTATTACTATTCGTGGTAACTCGGTTCTTGGAGGCAACAATCAGCCGATCTTTGTGGTTGACGGAGTTATCTATGACAATCAGATCTCCGGAGGAAGCCAGTGGGGTGGTGTTGACTGGGGTAATGAACTTAAGTCACTTAACCCCGACGAGTTTGAATCGGTTACCGTTCTTAAAGGTTCTGCTGCTACTGCATTGTACGGATCGCGTGCAATTAACGGGGTAGTGGTTATAAACACCAAGCAGGGAAGTGAAAGGCCCGGTGTAGGAGTAACTTTCAGTCAGCGATTTCACGTGAAAGATGCATATGACGGACCGGCATTTCAGAATAAATATGGTCCCGGCCACCTGGCCAGCGTAACCACAGGGATAGAGGATCCGTGGAACTCCCAGAATGAATTTCTTTATGATTCGGAGGGAAACCCTTATTATTACCGCAGTATAGTTTCATGGGGTCCCGAACTGGATGGCAATACCATGGTGCTGGACTGGGACAGGGAGACTTTAGTACCAAATAATCCTACTCCCAATAACTTTCTTGACCTTTTTGAAAGGGGGTTATACAGCAACACCAACCTTCAGCTTGACGGTGGCACGGAAACAACCACCTTTCTTGTTTCTGCTTCCAGTACTTCGGAATCAGGTATCACTCCAAGGAACGACTTTGGCCGTTCATCCATATTCTCAAGGGTGACGCATGAACTTACCCCATTTCTAAGCGCAGATATTGGTATAAGCTATTCCAATTCAATTGCTGCTAACCCGCCCTCAAGCGGTCTTCAGAACGGATTCTTTACCGGTCCGATGCCCAGATGGTATGACGTGGAAAAATGGAAAGACCAGTACAGGGCTGATCATGGTGGTGTTCATGCATCGGCTCACGGTGACCCTCTGGGTGATGTTCCGGGACTCCCCCTGTTTTTTAGTTTGTATGAGAACAACCAGGAAAGAGTTGAAGAATCACTCAGGTTAACCACAAAGCTTAACCTCGATGTGACCGAATGGTTTAATATTGACCTGGAAGGCTACCTAAATAACTATTATGAAAAGCGGGAAAATAAAAATCTCGGCCAGGGATTTGCTAATGCAGGAGGCTCCTACAGGCTTGATCACAACCGCCGGGAACAAATTGACGGGAAAGTTACTTTTAACTTTCTTGGTGAAGTTACCCCTGATATGTATGGTAGCTTCTCACTTGGTGCGGAGCACTGGAGTACCGGGTATTCATATTCAGGAGCCTGGACTAATGGCGGACTGATTGTTCCCGGACAGTACTTTCTTGCCAACAGCATTAACGAAGAAGGACAGACAGCCGGTATAAGCGGGACCAAGATCCTTAACTCGGTTTACGGTTATGGTAACCTGGAGTTCAGGGACCAGCTGTTTCTTTCTCTCACCGGCCGTCATGACTGGTCTTCCACTCTGACATATTCAGACGGTTCAGGAAACAATAACTATTTTTATCCCTCGGTAAGTCTTTCATGGCTTCCAACGGAATCTTTTGAACTGCCGGCTTTCCTTTCATATATGCAGCTCAGGGGATCATATGCTGAGGTTGGTAATGACTACTCTATTTACAGCATAAATTCAGGATTCAGTCACCGCTCTAACCTGCAGTCCGTTGGCGGATACAACCTGGTTATGCTGAATTACAGCAGCACTACAGTACCAAACCTTGATCTTCAGCCGGAACGTAAGAAATCATGGGAATTTGGTTTTGACTCAAGGTTTTTCAATAACAGGATCGGGATTGATCTTACTTACTACAAAGAAAACACAATTAACCAGATACTCAGCATCCCCGTTCCCGGAGAAACCGGAGTTACCGGACAGCTTATCAATGCGGGGAATATCCAGAACCAGGGTATAGAACTTGCATTTCACACCCGTCCAATACAAACAAGGGAGCTTCGCTGGGATGTTGATTTTAATTTCACCCGTAACAGGAACATGATAGTGGAGCTTCATGAAGATATTGAAAGATATAATCTTTATGAATCAGCTACTTATGGCAATACACGTGTTGGAACAGTCGCCTTTGTAGGTGAAGAGTGGGGAGTTCTTTATTCTGATTCAGCGCCTGCACTTTACGAGAATGAAAGCGACCCTGATGATCCAAAGAACGGTATGCCGCTTTTACAGTGGAGCGGAGCAAGAAGGGGTGCTTATATGATGCGTTCATTTGAACAACAGGAGGTTGGTAATATGAATCCCGATTTTCTTGCCAGTGCGACTTCAATAACTACATTTAAAGGATTCTTCCTGCGTTTTATGCTGGATGCTAAAATTGGAGGTGATGTTGCAAGTTACGTAGGTCGTTACGGAACTGCATACGGAAATCTTGAATCCTCACTCAAATGGAGAGATGCCGAGAACGGTGGTATCACATGGACATCCCGTTATGACAATGTTGGCGACGGTACTTATAATACTTACCAGGACGGGTTGATTCCGGAGGGAGTTTTCCAGGAAGGTACTGTTATTGAAGGAACCGATGTTAGCGGATGGACTTACCAGGAAGCTTATGATGCCGATATTGTTGAGCCTACACATGCAAGTTTCTGGCACTATTTCAATAATTCATGGGGAACAGGCGTGATCAATGAGCATGTCGTTCATGAAAATTCATATATAGGGATACGTGAACTTACCATCGGTTACTCTTTCCCCAGGGAGTTAGCAAACCGGATGTATCTTTCAAATTTACGGGTTTCATTATTTGCCAGGGACCTTGGCTTTTTATGGAAAACCATGCCCGACAACCTGCATCCATTTTCCGTTCGCGGGACTCATGCCGGTTCGGCCCACGTATGGGGTGCTATTCCCTATGTGAGGACAGTAGGTGTAAACCTTGATCTGGGATTGTAATTCAGTATTTAACAAATTATATATAAATTATATAACGATATGAAAAATCTTATAAAAATATTAATCATAGCAATGATTGCCGGTATCCCGCTATCTTGCACCGATGACTTTGCCGAGGTCAATGAGAATCCGGCAATGGTGACGGATCCTGACATAAGGCACCTGTTTACATCATCTATTTATGACCTGGGCCATAGCGGCCGCTATACCGAGTGGTTTTATAATAATTACAACTATTTTTACCGTTGGAATCAGGCCACCATTTTCAGTGGCGGTAACGGTGGTGATTTTAACCGGCATGGTGCCACAGGAGGGGCATCACCTTATGGTATGATGAGAAATCTTTTTGAGATCAGGAAAAGAATAGGTGATATGGATGCTGCTGATCAGGCCAACAGGACGCATGTTGAAGCTATTACTTATATACCGCCAATAATAAAAGCTCTCAAATATACCGATACACGTGGATCTATGGCATGGTCGGAAGCCATGAGGGGTCGTTATGAGAATCACTATACTCCTGAATATGATAATCAGCAGGAGCTTTTCGAACAGTGGCTTGATGAACTTAACTCGGCCATTGATGTATTGTTGAGTGATGCAACAGATCAGGTTACTTACGGACCTCAGGATTTTATTTATAACGGCGATTTCGCCAAATGGGCCAGACTCGCAAATACTCTTAAGCTGCGCATAGCTGTCAGGCTTGAAAACCAGGATCAGCAGTGGATGCAGCAAATAATTGATGAGGCTCTTTCAAATCCTGCCGGCATAATTACAAGCCTGGATGATGAGATGATCTGGGAGCCTGCCACTGATTATCGTGGAGAAGCCCAGGATTTCTGGGGATCACCAACAGCTGCCCTCAATTTTATTACCAAGCTTGTTGAATTAAAGGACCCGAGAACCCATTTTTTCTTTGATCCCAATGATCTTGACCAGGAGGCTGTGGATCTGCTGACTGCACAGGGCAAAAACCTTCCGGACTGGGTTGACCCCAATGTGCCGGTTGAACGCTGGGACCGTTACAGGGGAGGCCCTGTGGCACCAGATTTGGCAGGTGAGCAACCATGGTTTGGTGAAACACTTACCGACGATGATAATCAAGGTTATGCCAAGTTATCACATATCAACAGGAGATTTTTTAATCCCCATTATGACGGAGGAACCGGGCACTGGAAAGAATATATGGTGTCTGCTGCTGAAGTTGCACTATACATGGCGGAGTTTATCGAAAAAGGATATGTTACCGGTGAAGGCACTGCAGCCGAATGGTATGAACTGGGAGTAAGGGCATCATTCAGGGCTTACAATGATATTGCTCAAACCCACAATGTTTATGATTATCAGCAATTTGCTGCCACCGAAGCACAGATTGATGATTACCTGGCTGAGGCTGATGTGGCTTTAAACGGGACTAATGATCTGGAAAAAATATATTTTCAGCAGTATATTAACTTTTTCAGGTATCCCAATGAACAATTTGCGCTGGTACGCCGGACGGGCTTCCCCAGCAGGGATGGTCAGATAATGCCATGGGAACCTGTTCTTTCAAATAATGTTGAGCTTGTTCTTCCCCGGAGATTCGGAGTTAATGAACCAAGTAATCCTATAAACATTGATAACTGGCGTGCTGCCATGGAAGAACAGGGATTCACACCGGGCACGGTTGAAGGATCGGTTCTTAACCAGGAGCGTATCTGGTGGGATACCAATAATCCTAATTTCGGTAACGGAAGCTGGTAGTTATCTTCCATGAACCGGATGTTGTATTGCAGATATGCAATTAGCAGGGTTGATAAGTATACTTAAAAACTGATGGTTACGCTTACCCGCCTCATAAGGCAGGTGAGCGTAACCATTAACTTCACACTATATTTTATGTGATTGATATAGTTTCAGATACCGGGTTTCTAGGTGGTTATCCCGTATTTGGTGTTCAAGACCGCCCGGGAAAGACCGGGCGGTCTTTATAATTTAAAATGGAATGCTATGAAAGCCCTGCTAAATAAAGGTTTATTCAAAGCCGGTTTATTCATTTTCCTGTCAGGATATTATGCTTTGCCCGGTTTTACCCAGGATGATTGTGATGTAAGAATGCCCGAATTGCAGGGCAGCTATGAAGGTGGGTGCAGGTGGGGACGTGCACACGGAGAAGGTGTGGCTGAAGGAGAAGATTATTACAAGGGCGAATTCAGAAGAGGGTGGCCTCACGGGGAAGGGATCTATAAGTGGAAAAATGGTGATGCATATGAAGGAGAATGGAGGAACGGACGACGCTCCGGAGACGGAACTTATGAGTGGTCGTCAGGTGAAGTTTATGAAGGAGAATGGAAGAATGATATGCGCCACGGTGAGGGTGAATACAGGTTTTTCGTGAACGACAGCGATACCATAATTGAAGGCAGATGGGCTAATGATCAGTTTTTGGAAGACCGGGCTGAGAAACCATGGCGGCAGGTACATAAAAGAACTATAGACCGGTACCGGGTAATGAGAAGGGGAGAAGGAAATACGGTCATGGTCCGCATGCAGAGTTTTCAGGGAGGGGAAGTATATAATTTACGGATCGAGGGTGACAGTGGTCACCGTATTACCATAAGCGATATGATCGGACTGAATGAAGTAGATTTTCCTACACGTGTAATAATTAGGTACACCGCATGGAATCAAATGCAAACGGCTTTGATAGATGCATCCCTGGAACTGGAATTTAACGAGGCAGCAGAGTGGGAGGTAGTATTCGTAAGGTAGCTTTATGGTAAAAACACAGCAGATGGATGATAAATTTTAAAAACTATTATGACACAGAAATATTTGGTTTTTTATAAGCAGCAGAAGAAATTATTTTCATCTGTATTAATATTTATGTTTCTAATTTTCTTATCCCTAACCCTGACTGTTTCAGGACAAACCAATAAATTGCCGGCCGAATGGGAAGCTTTGCGTGAAAGGCCTTATCCCCAATGGTTCAGTGATGCCAAGCTTGGTATTTTCATTCACTGGGGCGTCTATTCTGTTCCTGCTTATGGGGGTCCTGAATCATATGCAGAATGGTATCTCAGAGGATTGCAGACCGGTCATGAGCTAAGAACCAGCTTTATGAAGGAAAATTATGGTGAGGATTTCACCTACCGGGATTTTGCTCCCTTGTTCAAGGCCGAACTGTTTGACGCAGATGAATGGGCTGAGCTTTTTAAAAAGGCAGGTGCACGTTATATCATTCTTGTATCCAAGCATCATGACGGTTATTGTCTGTGGCCTAGTAAATATGCTCCCGGATGGAACAGCATGGAGGTGGGTCCGGAACGCGACATTGTCGGCGAGCTCGCCTCAGCTGTAAGAAAAAATAATATTAATTTCGGATTGTACTATTCTCTTCCCGAATGGAATAATCCCCTGCATCGCTGGTATACGGATCCTAATGACCAGATCCACGAATATGTCGAAAAGCATATGGTTCCCCAGTTCAAAGAAGTTGTCGGCCGCTACAAGCCTAAGGTCCTCTTCACCGATGGAGAGTGGTATAATTCGGCAGAGGACTGGAAGGCGAGGGAGCTGATCTCATGGTATTATAACCTGGTTGGTGACGATGCCATAGTCAATGACCGGTGGGGGCATGGAAGCAATATCGGGTTTATTACACCGGAATACAGTTCAGGTGCCATAGAGACCGAACGCCCCTGGGCTGAAGTCCGCGGTATCGGCAGGTCATTCGGCCTGAACAGGAATGAGAAACTTGAAGCCTATAAATCGGCCGAAGAGCTTATCCATTTTTTTGTCAGGCTGGTAGCCAATGGGGGAGGATTAACCCTGAATGTGGGTCCCGGAGCCGATGGACAGATACCTTTACTGCAGCAGGAGCGGCTGGTACAACTTGGTGAATGGATAAGCTTAAACGAAGAGGCGATTTACGGTTCAACACGCTGGATAAAATCAGGAGAAGAGAGAGAAGTTACCATGGAGAGGGTTGATGAACAGATTTCCTTTAACTGGGTCAGGAATTCGCCCGGCCAACCCATAGCAGAGGATCACTTTACAGGAACATGGACCGGTTACATTATGCCTGAATATTCAGAGGAATATGAATTCATTGGAAGGGCCGATGACGGGATGCGGCTTTATATCGACAATAAGCTCGTCCTCGATCAATGGGGAAGGCAAACAGAAGGCACGGACAGTGAGGCAATGAGGTCTGCTGAGCCTGTGGCAGAAAAGGGACATATAGAACTTGAAAAGGGAAGGAAATACCCGGTACGGGTAGAGTACCATGAAACAGTCCAGAATGCCAGCATACACCTTTTATGGAAAAGCAATTCCCAGGAAGAAGAGATTATTCCCCAAAAGAATCTGTTTACATCAACCGGTATTGAAACAGGCGACGGGCTTAATGCAGAGTACCGTTCCATGAAACAGTATATCGCCTACACCAGTAATAACGGTAATGTATATGCCGTATCATTCGAATGGCCGGGGGAGGAACTTGTACTCCCGGTCCACGAGCCCGGACCCGGAACAAATATTACACTCCTGGGGCATGATGAAATTCTTCCATGGGAATACCGGGAAGGTGCTGTTCATGTTGACCTTACCTCAATAGGTTATAATCAGATGCCGGGGCATCATGCCTGGACCTTCAGAATTGAAAATTATGAATAATGGTCCACATTCAATGAAATGTATATTAATGAACGGTATTTATTGATTTTTAAGGGTAATATTTAGTTAATTGTAAATAACACTCATCCAAATGTGCATAAAAAAGATATTCCGGTTTATACCGGTATCATTGATGTTCCTTATTTATTTTTCCGGGTATGGACAGAAGAACGAAATCCTTCTTCATGATAACTGGCAGGCAATCAGGAAAGTTGATATTCCTGCCGGTGGAAATACCATCAGCCTGCCAGGATATGAACCTGTAGGGTGGATGGATGCTGTCGTACCCGGTACTGTTCTTACCACTTTGCTTCACAATGAGAAAATACCCGATCCATTTGTCGGACTGAACAATGAACTGATACCCGATATATATGATACTGGAAGGGATTATTATACCTACTGGTTCAGGAATCAGTTTAATTTGCCTGAAGAATTCAAAGATAAGCAGGTATGGCTAAATTTCAGGGGAATAAACTACAGGGCCAATATATTTCTTAATGGTCGCAGGGTAAATTCTTCACCTCATGAAGGAATGTTCCTCCGCTCACGTTTTAATATCACGCCATTTTTAAAAAGCGGAGAAAATATTCTTGCCGTCCTTGTCGAACCTCCTCTTTATGTTGGCGATGCTGCCAGGGGCCAGGGCGGAGATGGTATGATAGGCAGGAATGTGGCCATGCAGTTTACGGCCGGATGGGATTGGATCACTCCGGTAAGGGACAGGAATACCGGTATATGGGACAAGGTGAGCCTGGAGTTTACCGGTGATGTAGCTCTGACAAACCCGTATGTCAGGACAAGGGTTCCGGGAAAGAGAATGCCAGGCGGGGGACAGGACCCGGCGTATCTTTCTTTTTCGGCAGAACTGAAAAATTCTTCCGGTAAGGAAGTCCGTGGCACACTTATCGTGGAAATTGAGGGAGACAGCTATTCCAGTGAGGTCAATCTGGAACCATATGCGATGAAGACCGTTATCATTCCTGAAGTCAGCATTATGAACCCTGAGTTGTGGTGGCCAAACGGGATGGGTGAACAGCCTTTATATAATGCAAGATTCAGCTTTGTTGATGTTGCCGGGACAGAGAGTGATTCGGATGCGGTTACATTTGGCATAAGGGAAACCGGTAATTATTTTGACAGGGATATTGGGGGACAGGTTTTTACAGTAAACGGGCAGAAGGTTTTTATACAAGGTGGCAACTGGATCGCATCTGATATGCTCCTGAGACTCACTCCGGAAAGGTATGAAGCAGAAGTCCGCCTGCACGCAGAAATGAACATGAACATGATAAGGATATGGGGAGGAGGCCTTACCGAGAGACCGGAGTTTTATGATGCATGTGACCGGCACGGCATTCTTGTCTGGCAGGATCTCTGGATGACCGGCGACTGTAACGGGCGCTGGCTTGACCCTGTGAAAAGGGAATCACAGGCCCGCCGGCGTGAGTATCCGGACGACCATAACCTGTTTCTTCGATCTGTTGAAGATCAGGTAAAAATGCTGAGGAACCATCCAAGCCTCTACCTGTGGTGTGGCGGCAATGAATACCCTCCTCCCTCAAATATCAATGAGGCGCTGGTGAATGATATTTTTCCAAGGCTTGATGATACCCGGTTTTACCTGGACGAGTCTGTGTCGGCCGATTTGATGGAAAACATAATCGGAGGTGTCGGCGACGGTCCCTATGGTATTCTTGAACCGGAATGGATATTCCTGAACCGGACGAATCCGCTTAACCCTGAAATCGGTTCTATAGGAATGCCAAATATTGAGACCCTCAGAAAATTCATCCCGGAACATGATCTTATCCCTCCCAGGGGCAATCAGGTCCGGCCTTCCTGGAGCTATCATAAATATATTACTTTAAGGGACTTCCCCGAAAGATACGGTGAGATTAGTGGTGTCGATGATTTTGCGTTTAAATCGCAGTTAGTAGCTTATGAACAGTACCGCTCCCTGCAGGAAGGTATCAATTTTAAAATGTGGGAATGGTATACCGGCATGCTGGTGTGGAAGAATCAGAATCCGTGGACTGCCATGAGGGGCATGTTATATGATTATTACCTTGACTATACCGGGGGATATTTTGGCTACAAAAATGCTGCAAATCCGGTACACATACAGCTTAACCTTGATGATTCCACAGTATGTGTCATAAACCGGACTCTCTATCCGTTAGAGGATGTTAATGCCGGTGTTACTGTTTACGATATTCATGGCAACAGGCTTGACGGATGGTCTTCCCGGTTTTCAACCGGCGCCCAGTCAGTCATTAACCTTGAAAAGCTTGTTCTGCCGGATGCAGGACAACAGGTATATTTTGCAAGACTGGTTCTGGAAAATGATGAAAATGGCCTTATAGCAGATAATTTTTACTGGCTGTCCGCCGAGAGAGGCTCCTACCGCCAACTCGGGGAACTTGGACCGGCAGAGGTAAATGTCAGTCCCGGCAAGATCTCCGGTACCCGGTTCCCGGTAAATATTGAAAATCCATCTGATGAAACCGCCTTTTTTCTTCGCCTTAAAATTGTTGATGAGGATAATAACCTGATCCTGCCGGTTTTTATTGATGATAATTATTTTACACTTCTACCCGGCGAACAGAGAAATTGTGTAATAGACATTAAACATCAGAAAGTAAAAAATACAGGCCGCATTTATCTTGCAATTGAAGGGTATAATCTGGATGAAGAGAAAATTCCGATCCGGTAGCAGACCCGGCAATGGTATTGAATATTATCAAACGGCAATAAGATATACAAAGTATTTTTATTAAGATGCGCATTATGAAAGTGTTAAGAATATTTGTTTTAATTACCACAGGTATCCTGTTGACTGGGGCCACTGATGCTCAAATGCATTTACTGGAGCAATTTCCCCGGACATATGTTGCTTACCGGGCTTCCTCAGGACTTGTGATGGATGGGGCATTTGATGAAGCGGACTGGCAGAATGTGCCGTGGACTGAGGATTTTGTCGATATTGAGGGAGTTAGGCAGCCTGAGCCTCTTTACAATACAAGGGTGAAGATGCTGTGGGATGATGACTATCTATATATTGCTGCCGAACTTGAAGAACCTCATATTTGGGCGACTTATACCGAGCGTAATTCGGTTATTTTCCATGAAAATAATTTTGAGGTATTTATAGATCCTGATGGTGATACTCATAATTATTATGAGTATGAGGTGAATGCCCTTGGCACCGAATGGGACCTCTTTCTTACAAAACCTTACCGAAACGGCGGTATACCTATGAGCTCATGGTATATAAGGGGCCTGAAAAAAGGGATTCACCTGAAGGGCACATTAAATGACCCTTCAGATAAAGATACCCTGTGGAGAGTGGAGCTTGCATTGCCATGGAATATCCTCAGGGAGTGTGCACCCGGACGCAGGAAGCCGCGGCCGGATGAACAGTGGCGTATTAATTTTTCAAGGGTAGAGTGGAGACTTGATGTTGCTGACGGAGAGTATGTTAAAAGGATCAACCCGGAAACCCGCCGCCATTACCCGGAGTATAACTGGGTGTGGTCCCCCCAGGGAGTCATTGATATGCACAGGCCTGAACTCTGGGGGTATGTCCAGTTTTCCGGCATTCCGGCAGGAAAAGGTGAAGATGAATTTATTAAGGATCCGGACGAATATATTAAATTTGCCTTGCGGGAACTGTATTACCGGCAGCAGTCATTCCGGAGAGATCACGGACGGTATGCCGGCCGGCTGGCTGAACTGACAGAAGAACCTTTCAAAGTGAACGGAAGAATTTTTATGGCGGACTTTGAAGTCACCGAAACCAGATTTAAAATATCAGCTCCCTCATTTGATAAGAATTCAACATGGCATATAATTGAAGATGGAAGAATATGGAGGCAATAATTGCAGATGTTCAGGTAGCCGGGATGTAATTTTTCATTCCTAAGGCCTTTAGTCAAAGACAATCAAATACTTTAATGTAATTCAGTTATTATCAAAAAACCAGGTAATCATTTTATACTATGGATAAAAGAAAATTTATTAAAACATTGGGGATTGGCGGAGCGGCGCTGGCTATTGCTCCCGGACTGCTTTCTGGTTGCGGCGACCAGAATGGAAACGGTTCAACCAAAAACTGGATGTGGATACATTCGGTGGGCGACACTTCACTTGAAGATCTGGTGGCACGCCTGGAAAAAGCCCGTGATCATGGCATAGATGCCGTTCTTATGGAGACTTCAATTGGTGAAACCACAGCATCAGAAGCCGACTGGCAGCCTCTGGATCATCCGTCCCTTGAAAGGCTTGTTCAGGCCGGGAAGGTTGCCGGGGTAGAGGTCCATTGCTGGTTGTGGCAGATGCCTAATAATATTCCTGCCATAGCTGAGAAGCACCCGGACTGGTTTGCAGTTAACGGCAGAGGCGAACCTGCGCATACGCATCCGGCATATGTGGGATACTACAAGTTCATGTGTCCAAATCATCCGGATGTCCGCGAATATCTCAGATTAAGGATCAAGTCCGTTGGCCAGGTTGAAGGACTTGCAGGGGTACATCTGGATTATATCCGGTTACCTGATGTTATTCTCGCCGAAGGGCTTCAACCTAAGTATGATATTGTACAGGACAAGGAGTACCCTGAATATGATTACTGTTATTGTGAAATATGCAGGGCGCTTTTCAAGAAACAGACCGGCATTGATCCGCTTACGGATCTGGAGGACCCGTCCCTGAATATGGATTGGCGTCAGTTCAGGCAGGATTCGGTTACCAACCTTGTTAATAATGTACTGGCTCCGGAAGCAAGAAAAGCTGATAAGATGGTTACGGCAGCCGTATTCCCAAACTGGGAAAATGTCCGGCAGGAATGGCCCAGCTGGGAACTGGATGCATATCTGCCTATGCTATATCATAATTTCTACAATGCCGGGATTGAATGGATCGGGCAGCATGTCAGAAGGCATATTGATGAAATGGCGGTAAAAAGGCCGTTGTATAGCGGACTATTTCTTCCTTCTCTTACTCCTGAGCAATTAAGGGAAGCATACAGGGTCTCTGTTGAATCCGGTGCCGCGGGAGTATCACTATTTGGCAATGTAAGTGACGAGCATTTCAAGGTGCTTGCAGAACTTACCTCCGGAAAATAGCTGAACTGGATTTTCATACAAGTGGATCCTCTGATATTAAAGTCTCACATGATAATATACAAAGAATATCCGGAAATCATTAAAAAATGAATAATTTATTTCATGTGAGTTCAGCCGAAAGTCAAAGTCACATTGGAAGAAAATGCTAAATGAGCAAAGTTTCGCATGTAAGATCGGCCGCAGGTCAATAAAACAGGGATATTTATTGAAATTGAAGGACTGAATTTGTTTCATGTTTGAAATGTAATTAACTGATTATTAATGTTATTAATCTATTATACAGATGCAAAAGAATATAGCAATCAAAAAAAAAATTTTTAGCCTGCTGACCGGTTTAATACTGCTGTCAGGCGCGGCTTTTGCCCAGCACGATTTTCATGGCAGGTATGTTCCTGAAACAGATCCGCTGGTCCTGGAAAAGCTTGAAGGATGGCAGGATATAAAATTCGGTCTGCTGATGCACTGGGGTCCATACAGCCAGTGGGGTATTGTTGAATCATGGTCAATTTGTCCGGAAGACGAGGGTTGGACACAACGAAATATGGATAATTATGTTGAATATACAGAGGCATATGAAAACCTCCAGACCACTTTCAATCCGGTACAGTTTGATCCTGAAAGGTGGGCCGTGGCTGCAAAAAATGCCGGTATGCGTTACGTGGTTTTTACTACCAAGCATCATGACGGTTTCTCAATGTTCGACACCAAACAAACCGATTATTCGATTACCGGTCCCGAAACTCCCTTCAGCATAGATCCTCGTGCCAATGTCACTAAAGAGATATTTGACGCTTTCAGGGCAGAGGGAATGTGGACAGGGGCCTATTTTTCGAAGCCGGACTGGCATTCGGATTATTACTGGTGGGAATATTTTCCTCCTTTTGACCGTAATGTGAATTATGACCCGGACCTTTATCCGGAAAGGTGGGAGAATTTTGTCCAGTTTACCCATAACCAGATCCTTGAGCTGATGACCGATTATGGACAGGTCGATATTCTTTGGCTTGACGGCGGATGGGTGCAGAAAAGATCCCGTGAGCAGATTATATCATCGTACCATGATAAGATCATGGCATCGGAGACGGGTTTTGTTAAAAGCCGCACGGTTAACCAGGATATCAGGATGGACGAACTGGTTGAGAAAGCAAGGGAGAAGCAACCCGGACTGATTGTGGTGGACAGGGCGGTACAGGGAAAGAATCAGAACTACCTTACCCCGGAAAACCAGGTTCCTGATATGATGCTTCCCTATCCGTGGGAATCGTGCATTATAGCCGGAGGCAGCTGGTCCTGGGTACCCGAGGCCAGGTACATGAGTAACAGACAACTGACCCATATGCTGGTTGATATAGTCTCAAAAGGTGGCAATCTACTGCTTAATATTGCTCCCGGTCCCCTTGGTCAGTGGCATGAAGAGGCTTATGAACTGCTTGAAGGGATTGGTAAGTGGATGGCAGTTAATTCCGAGGCCATTTATGAGACACGGGCAATTTCTCCCTATAAAGAGGGGAAAGTATGCCTTACCCGGAAAAAGGATGACGATCAGGTATATATGATTTACCTTGCCGGGGAAGGGGAGGAGGCGCCTCCTCCGTCAGTTTATCTCTCCTCGATTCAGCCTGAAAAAGATGCTTCAGTAACCATGTTGGGAGACAACCGCAATCTTCGCTGGGAAGAATCGGGCGATGGCGTTCTGGTCCACATCCCGGCCCGTCTTCAGAAGAATCCTCCATGCGCCGATGCATGGACGATTAAAATATCATCGGTGAAAGAGTGAAAAATACTGTAAAATCTGGTTTTTAATAACACGTGCCATTACAGGCAAAATCCTGCCAGGGCATTACCGTGGTGAAAGGAGGAGGATTTTTAGAAATTAAGCAAATTATAGAATAGTCAAGTTGCCGGATAAGAGCCATAACCGGCAACTTGATTATTTATTTAGCTCCATAATCTAAGTTGCTAATATCGGCCGGCGAAGAAGATTACTCATTTTCCAGAACTTCCAGAATACCTCTTAACCTTATATCGTTGGAAGATGTGCCTATCATAACGCGGAAAGTTCCCGGCTCAACAACTTTTTTCATTTCTTTGTCCAGCATGCTGAATTCATCCGGACCTAAGGTGAAGGTTACTTTCTTTGACTCGCCGGGCTCCAGGTTTATACGCCTGAAACCTTTAAGTTCTTTGACCGGTCTTGAAACGGAGGCCAGCTCATCTTTTAAATAGAGCTGCACAACCTCATCACCCTTTAAATGCCCGGTATTGGTTACTGTCAGCCCGACAGTAACGGTCTCATTTTTTTCTAGTTTTCCTTTACTGAATTCCAGATCACTATATTCAAAATCAGTATAACTTAATCCGAACCCGAATGGAAACATGGGCTTACCTGTCAGATCATAATAATCATCTCCTCTTCCGGTGGGCTTATGATTGTAAAAAAGAGGACATTGGCTTACGTGTACGGGAAATGTCACAGGCAGTTTCCCTCCGGGGTTTTCATTCCCGAAAATTATGTCCGGAATTGCCAGTCCACCAGCCTCCCCGGGGTACCATGCCATCAATATGGCATCAACCTGATCCATCCACCCGGTCATGGTTATGGCACTGCCACCAAACAGTACTACAATAACCGGCTTTCCGGTTGCTGCTACTGCTCTGATAAGCTCTTCCTGTCTTCCAGGAAGATCAAGGAATGCCCGGTCCTGGAACTCACCCTCATGTATTCCTGCAGCAATGACTGCCACATCACTTTTTTCGGCCATTTCTACTGCCTGTGCAATCTGATCTTTAGCATTATCTTCTATTGTTGCATCCCAAACCAGCCGGAATCTTGCATTACCGGACGGCTCAAAGAATTCAATTCTTATATCATAATTGCGACCCTCTTCAAAATCGAATGATGACATAACCCTGCGGAAGGTTTGTTTTTTCCAGTTATCTATAATAAGCTCGTTGTCAATATAAAGCCTGTAGCCATCATCTCCTTCAATCCCAATGTTAAATGTCCCCGGTCCCGGAGCAGACAGTTCACCCGTCCACCGCACTGAATACCAGTCATACGCCAGTTCCGGACGCGGAGAAAACAAGGTCCATCCGAAATCCAGTCTTTCATCTATCCTTGTAAATTCCGGTGATCCTTCCAGATTCGTGTTGCTAAAGTATTCACCTGTGAGGCCCTGAACCTTTTCGTTTTTATAAACGGCAGATAGATACCGGGGAGCTATGGTTTCTACTTCCTGGTGACGAAGGGGCACCCCGGGTGCATAATTCAGTCTGCCATCACCTGTTTTTCTGTTCAATCCTTCATAAAAGCTGATAACTTCATTACCGGGGCCACTGTATCCGCCCAGCCTGGCAGCTTTTGCATCGTATCCGATAAGAGCTATTGTTGAGTTTTGTTCTAGAGGCAGTACCCTGTTATTATTTTGAAGTAAGACGACAGATTTTTTTGATGCTTCCAGGGCCAGTTTCCTGTGATTCTCATGTCCGTTCCAGAAGTCCGCTTCCCCGGGATCCACATACGGATCTTCAAAAAGTCCCAGACCGAACTTTACCCTCAGCACCCTTCTTACTGCATCATCAATTGCTTCAGGACAAATCATACCTTTTTCAAATGCTTCCCAGAAAAGGGGATAGTGATCGTAAGATGTTTGAAAAATAACATCAAGTCCACCCTCAATTCCATGCATGGTTGCTTCTGCATAATCTGCAGCCGTGAAATGCAGAACATTTGCTCCTCCGGTTGCCCCGGCATCAGAGATTACAAAGCCGTCAAACTCCCATTCATCCTTAAGCTTGTCGCGCAACAGCCAGCTGTTTGAAGTAGCCGGTGTACCATCAATAGAGTTATAGGCTGTCATTACCGATCTTGCGTCGTGGCTGGTAAATACCTCCTTGTATGGCGGGAAATAGATTTCTTCCAGATATCTTTCCGTATAATGTATTGGGTAGCTATCCCTTCCGCCATCTCCTGAATTTGCAGCAAAGTGTTTGGGGGTAGCAACAACATCATTCCTTTCTATCTGCCCGATAAAAGCCTTTGCCATCATAGTTGCCAGGTATGGATCTTCACCATATGTCTCTTCTGTTCTTCCCCAGCGCACATCCCTGGCAATGTCAAGAACAGGGGAAAGGATCTGGCGGATACCTCGTGATTTGGTTTCCATGGTTATGGCCCCGGCTACCTGCGATACCAGTGAGGTATCCCAGGTAGCAGACAGCGCTATGGCCTGGGGAAATGCAGTGGCACCTCCCCGAACCAATCCGTGAAGTGCCTCATCAAACGGTATTATGGGAATTCCCAGCCTTGTTTCTTCAACAAAAAATTTTTGAATTTCATTTATTGTACCTGCCATTTCAAAAGCATTGCCCTCGTGACCGTAATTCATCATCTGTCCGGCAGCATCTGACTGTCTTGCTGCAGTACGCACCTGTAATCCAAATATGCCATCCATGTATTTTTCCCTGCCATCGCTCAGGTCGCCCGGAATCATAAATAACTGCCAGAATTTCTCTTTAAGTGTCATTTGGGAAAGCAGATCCTCCACACGGTCTTCCAGGGGAAGGGATGGGTCTTTATATGATTTATTCTGAGCAGACGAACCAGAAAATCCGGTAATTAGAAAAACAATTATTATTATATTCCTGAAAAACATGATATTTTAGATAAGTTTTATATTCTTTTTAATTTACAGGATTAATCACTTCACTATAACAAAAAATTTTTTTAATTCAAATAAATTATAGTTAGCAGATTGTTTAACAATAAGTTACAAATTCATGTGCATTATAAAACTAATAACAGCCTGAAAAAAATTATCCGGCAATTTTTATTCTGCCGGATAATGTTAAAAGCCTTGGTATTCAGCAATATTGCAATTGGTTTGTTAATTGTTAGTAGCTGAAATCGCCGTCTTCAATGCTCCAGTCGTTTCCGAAAAATCCGGAGACAATTATACCATCCAGACCATCCCTAAGCATTCCGGTACTGAATATCTTCAGGTCGGGGAAACCTGTTATCCCGGAAAAGTAGTCATTG
Source organism: uncultured Bacteroidales bacterium (assembly GCA_964520585.1). GTDB lineage: Bacteria > Bacteroidota > Bacteroidia > Bacteroidales > PUMT01 > PXAP01. The sequence continues at coordinate 40,152 of CAZFOO010000008.1, read as the reverse complement.
GCAAATGCCGCTTTCATACCACTTACACCTGTACCTGCCACTACTCCTACGCTTGCAGTCTCACTGTCCGCTCTCGGGTAAACAAAGAAAGCACCCAGGTCATCTCCCTTATATGTCCTCCTCTGTCCAAATTCTATTTCACCCTTTCTAACTACTACCGGTACATTGTCAAGAACTTTTTCCCATGCCCGGTTGTTGGATTCATTACCGTACAGTATAACATTCCTGTCCGGGTAATCGGCAGGATTGAAGTCCCTGTCCGATATGATGTCAACAGAACCATTTGCCCTGTAAAGAAAAGTTTCCGCATCAAATTTTGCCTTGTTCCGGTACCATTCACTTTCCTCCCTGCTACCCCTGGTGGCATAAACAAATACCATATTATTATTAAATGCCTGTTTAAAACCGCCCGACCTGTCAGCATATTTTTCACTGGTATTAATGGTTGTCTCTATCCATGTATCACCCTCTTTTTTCAGTGTTAAGTCCAGATCCCTGCTTACTGTGCCAGTGAAATCGTCAATTTTTATAACCGGGTCGTTTTCCATATCCAGCATGGAAAGAAAGAACGTGATGCTTTTTGCATTACTAACAGAGCCTTCGATAGTATCATTACGCAGATCAAACTCTACGCTTGAGAAATCATAAGGTTTTTCCTGCTGGTTTATCCTTATCCAGTAGTTGCTTGCCGATATCGCCGGACTTGCGGTATGAAATTCTATGCGTTTCACCTCATTTGGGTCAGGCACCGATTGCCACCTGAAATAATCAAAAATAGGATGCCAGTCCACGCTATGATCCCCGTACCAGTGCGTTCCGTCAGGGTATTCATAATAAACGAAATTCGAATGGTACTCACCGAGTGTTTCCCTCATAAACCTTGCCTGCTCTACACTTACCACCCTGTCGGCATCACCGTGCAGGATGTATATTCCGGATTGCAGGTAATTTCTTTTTAATTCCAGAGTCCTGCCGGCATTGGCACCCCTTTTTATCATTTCGAAGTTGGGATCTCCCTCAAATCTATCCATAATTCCTCCCCGACGGTAACCAATTATGTCCGGATAGCTTGCGCAGGGTGCGATGGCGGCAAATTTGTCAGGATATGTAACTCCCAGGTACCATGTGCCGTGACCACCCATTGAATGGCCGGTCAGATAACTCAACTCCTCATTTGTCCGGTATACCTTTTTAGCATCTTCAAATACTTCCATGGCATCAATTCTTCCCCATTCTTCCCAGTTGAAACCAAATGGTCTGCGATTCGTTGGTGCAACAACATGGGCCCAGTCCTTCTGGCGGTAAGCCCTGGCCTGATTCCTTGCTTCAACACCTGCGCCGTGTACAGAAAGTACGAGGGCCTGCCCATCGCCAGGAGTAGTGGAGGGTGCAACGCTGTAATATTGTACGCTCCCGTCAACATTGCTTATGAATGTCCTTTCATGATGTACATCCGGTTCTTGCTGCTGAAGTGTGATCTCCCTCCGGTCAATTTCCCGGCCAGACCGGTCGGACAATATAACTTCAGCATTTACCCGCCCCGATTCATTAACACCGGCGGGAGAGGGGATCTGGAAATTGAGTTTCCTTACGCTCATTTGCATAACATTGCCGGTATTATATGATGCTTCTTCGCCCGTTTCGAGTATGCAGGTAATTGTAAGACCGTTCAGGTCCCTGTCGCTGGCATTGACAACTCTTATCGCGCCCCATTTTTCGCCGTCTTCCCCGGTGATGAGGCTGGGAAGTGTCATATCCCTTCCAGTTAGCTGTACCGGCTTAGATGGGGTAACCAGCTTTGAGGTGACCCTTCCGAATCTTCCCGGCGTATAAATAAATTCGTTAAGGCCTTTCTTGAGTCTAAAGGGGATAAGGGTATACCCGAAATCATAATGATCACCTTCATAAGGCATCCCGTTAATGTAAACCCTGGTATGTCCCCGGGCATCCAGCAGCACCACCTCTTCCCGAGGGGATTCTATGCTGGTATAGACATAAGAATTTCGAAGTTGCCTGCCCTGAAACCGGTCCTCGTCATCGGTTTCAATTGCCTCCCATACCAGTCCGGGCATTTCCGGGTCAGCCTGATTCCCTTCGGCAGGTATTTCAAAAGCATCACTTGCAAGCTGCCAGGCAAGAAAATCCTGGGTGGTAAATAAACCACCAAAGGTACGCTGCATTGGCAGGAAGAGTCCTTTTGAGAAAACATGTACAACATCACCCTCCTCGATTTCTTCAACGGTTTCCCTTCCGAAGTACTCAACGATGTTGCCTTGCTGTTGTGAAAATGCATTGATAATGAATAAATTCATTATCAATAGTACAGTGATTTTTATGATAATTCTATATGACATTATTTTAAGGATTATGATTAGATAAAATGCCTGTTATTTATGCTCTAAAGATAGTATTTTGGCACCTTCACGCCAATATTTAATTAATAATTTTAACATTATTTATACAGGCTTGTTAAAATTATTTATCAAGTTCGTTCAGCTCCGATTTAGAATTATGGCACCAGGGGATACGGAGTTATTAAATAACCAGTAACCGGGGAAATGCCAGGATTTAAAATAAATTATTTCTTTAAATGGTGGTCGCAAAAGTCCATCCATGCATTCCATTCAACCTCGGTCAAAATGTGTTTCTCCG